>NZ_JAPDNV010000018.1:0-77972 GCF_026013155.1 Paenarthrobacter sp. PAE-2
AGGTCCTGACCCGGTACCGGATGCCCCGGCTGGCCTGCCTGGATCAGGGCACCGGTCTGCCCGTTCGCACACCTGCACCGCAGCGCTACGAGCACGAGAACCCCGGAGACCTGATCCACGTGGACATCAAGAAGCTTGGGCGCATCCCCGACGGCGGCGGACACCGCGCCCTCGGACGCGCCAAGGGGCAGCGGAACCGCCGTGCCGGGACCGGTTATGCCTACCTGCATCATGCCGTCGATGACCACACCCGGCTCGCGTACTCCGAAATCCTCAACGACGAAAAGAAGGAAACGGCCGCCGCCTTCTGGCTGCGAGCCGCCGCATTCTTCGCCGCCCACGGCATCACCGTCAAAGCGGTGCTCACGGACAACGGGTCCTGCTACCGCTCCCGGACCTTCGCAGCAGCCCTGGGACCGCACCTCAAACACCGGCGCACCCGCCCCTACCGACCCCAAACCAACGGCAAGGTGGAACGCTTCAACCGCACCCTCGCCACCGAATGGGCCTACGCCCGGCCCTACACCTCAGAAACCGAGCGCGCCGCCACCTACCCGGCATGGCTCCACCATTACAATCATCACCGAACCCATACCGGCATCGGAGGCAAAACCCCCATCAGCCGCGTTCACAACCTCAGTGGGAATTACACCTAGATCGGCTCGCCCAAAAACCCGGGCTGTCCGTCAGCGGGTAGAGGGTGAAGGGAACCCATCGGCCAAGGCTAGGAACATTGCCCATACCGCCACAGTAAGACTCCGCGCATGGTCATGCCCCAAAGGGAACCCTGTGCGCGTTCGAGCCGCACAGTCACCAAATATTGTTTGGCTTCGCAGCGAGGTCGCTTCTACGAATAGTGTGTGGTGCCAGCAGCGTCCGAGACGGCTTGGCTCGTAGGCATTCAGTGAATATCTACAGCGCGGGACGGCTGGCGCGCCCCACTCAAATGTATCGGGAGGTAGCGACGACGGCAGTCCGGACACTACCCCCACTGTCATGCAGACTGAGGCGATCGGTTCCGTGGTCAACATGCGCCAGCCTTGTCACCGAGGGCTAGAACCCGCTTTGCCCATTTCCGCTTCATCACCGCATGCGCCGGATCCGTCGGAACAGTTCCTCTGCTGGTGGTCGGCGCCTAACGCTTCCTGTTTCCCTTTGGAGGCTCCCGATGCCCGGCATCAGATGGCCATCCGGCGTCCTGGCCCCAAGGAACGCGACCTGCCCCGGAATCCGGGGGTAAATCTCCCGGCATGACGAAACGCCGATTATCAGGTCGGTGGCGCAGATCATGAGGAGCTTCGCGTGGATGCTGTCCCGTGGGTCCACTGGACTCACCGAGCAGTGGAGTCGCTTTGCCACTAATTTCAGAGTTCTCCCCTGACTTGCTTGAATAGAACCAAGCCACGCAAGGTTTCGACCCCGGGGTTAATCGTGACGAAGATATTTGGGGCGAGTTTTGCACATCAGCACTATCCATATTTCCGGATTCCGCGGCTTGGAGACTTCCGTTGCCGTAAGCGAGGGTTTGGCTCTTATCGCTGGCCCCAACAACGCGGGCAAGACATCGGTAGTCGATGCAATTCGGACGACACTCCTACCCTTCAGCGAACGACAAGGAGATCGCTGGGTGAGGCCCACTGACTTCACGCGTTCGACTAGCGCACAGATGGGAGCGGCCGCTCCCATCGAAATCAGTCTTGACATCCAAGGTATTGAGCCGAAAGACAGCGGTCAGCTTATCTCCATATTGTCGCCCTCAAAAGGCGCGGGAACCGGTCGAATTACCCAAAGAACGGATCTCAGTGCAAGCGGGCGGTCGAGAACCCGCTATCTGGGTGGTGACCTAGGGCAGAATGACGTCGAATCCATCGCTCGGGATGCTTTCCGCTTCGTGTATCTACCCGCGCTACGCGACGCTGAGGCAGATCTTCGACCAGGTTTGGGTAATCGCCTTGCAAGCCTGATATCCGCCTTTGCGCCTGCCGACCACGCAGATAGGGAAGAGCTAGTCCGGATTATTCGCGAGGCCAATGATGCACTTGCGAACGTCAGCGCCGTCAAACAATCTGCGGCCGCAGTTCAATCCCGGATGAGTGACATCACCGGGCTCGGCCCGTATGAACAGTCTTCGCATTTAGCCTTTTCGGAAGCCAAGTACGAACGCATTATCGGTAACCTGCAGGCGATGCTTGGAGTGGGGGAACCCCAGCAACTCGCAGACAACGGACTTGGATACAACAACCTCCTCTACATCGCGGTGATACTTGCTGCGATCGAGTCGGACGACACAGTTCCATTGACCGTCGTGTTAATCGAAGAGCCAGAGGCTCATCTTCACCCTCAACTGCAGTCCCGCTTGTTGGAATATCTCAAGAAACTAACCTCCAAGAAGACGCAGGTTATTGTAACAACCCACTCACCCCAGTTCGCTTCTGCGGCAGAGTTGCACCGCCTAACTGTCCTTGCTAAGTGTGAGGAGGGGCAGGGAGCTCAAGCGAGGCATTTGAGTGAACTTCCCTTGGATAAAAAAGAGTTCGCACACTTGGGGCGCTTTCTAGACGTGACGAAGTCTGCTCTCCTCTTTGCTGAGGCAGTCATACTGGTGGAAGGTATCGCCGAACAGTTAGTCATACCGGAGCTTGCGAAACGTCTCGACGTCTCACTGAGCGAGCAAGGAATTCAAGTTGTCAGCGTCGACGGGCTCGCATTCACCCCGTTCGTGAAGTTGTTCGGGCCCAAAGGTCTTCGAGGGAAATGCGCCATCGTCTCGGATTCAGACCCAAGAACGGATAAGCAGGGCAATTTGATCCCCGTGTCCGCCGTAGCGGAGGGCTTGAAGACGTTTGAGTCGGTGCAACACAAGGTGCAGTTAGCTGCTAAGACATTTGAATGGGACTTGGCATTCGCCAACTTTGAATCGAAAGAGCTAATCCTCGAAGCCCTCAAAGAAGTCCGACCTCAGGTGGGCAAGGAGGTAGAAAATACGACCTTTTCCTCAGCAACAGCTTTCGCTGACGAGGTTCTAGCCCGAATCGAAGACTATAAGGGACGGTTCGCCCAAGAGCTGGCGGCACTTCTGCACTCCCGCCCACAAATGACGTTTGCAGTGCCGTCATACCTTGAGGCAACGTTGACTTGGATCACCGATGGATCCTGATTTTTGGGCCCCACCTTCTCCGGGGGGTAAGTCATTTGGTCTCTCGCCCATGCAGTTCGCGGCAATGATCGGCACGCGAGATGTCTTCCTGGAAGCCTGTCCAGGGGCGGGGAAGACAACCGCCGTGGCGGGCCGGGTAGCGTGGCTCCATGGGCAAGGAGCCAAGCTTGCCCTGATTTCTTTCACTAACACTGGCGCTGATGAGATGTCGCTCAAGGTGAAAAGGGATCACGGCGTAGCGCTTAACGGAGAAGGATTCTCCGGTACTATTCATTCCTTTCTACAGAAATACGTGCTGACCCCCTTCGCTCACATACTTGTCGGAGGTAGCACAGCAGTGCGAATAGATCCTGAGATGGTGCGCTCAATGGATCCGCCAAATATCGATACGACCAGGTACACCTATCACTCGGATGGCAGGATCGGGCACAATGATCCATCCAAGAGCCTGGAAGCCGGAGACGACGTTGCCGCCATCGGGGACGCAAAGCAACAAGCTATCCTAGCCGGATTCGTAACACCCAATGACGCGATTTACTGGTCAGTAAGGGTTTTGGCTGAGGTCCCGGGCGTGGCTGCTGCGCTGGCTAGGAGATTCGACGAAATCATCGTTGATGAAGCTCAGGATACGTCAAGGCTCCAGCTCTGGAGCCTCAGTTGGATCAAAGCGAACGGACTAGGATCTCTAGTCCTGGTCGGCGACTACGACCAGTCCATCTACGCTTTCAACGGAGCCAGTACGGACGACTGCAAAGAAAGCGCGAGAAAGTGGGGACTTCATAGTCAACCCCTGACGGAAAACTACCGATCATCACAAAGGATTTGCGATGCTGCAGGCAGGCTACGCGGCGCCATCCCTCCCGATGTAGCTGTAGGAAGCGATAAGGACTGCCAAATCCCACCCCTTGTCTTTCGGTACTCTCCAGGACAAGAGCAAGGCATTAGCGCACGCTTTCAAGCACTGGCCTCTGCCCACGGCATCGAGTCGTCAGATGCCGTAGTTCTCGCGGCCTCCAACGCCACCTGCGCCCAGATCCGAGGAGAGCGGCTGGACTTGTTGCCGCGGGATTTGACCATACTTTTCGAAGCCAAGACACTGACCAGCGGACCCACGATGGCCTTGTACCGGAAAGTAGAAAATCTCCTCCGACGGCTCGCTTTCGGGGGTCGTCCAAACACCGCTGATCCTCTAACAGTGCGAAACCATGTGGTACAGCTGATAGAGGCGCTGCCAACTCCTGCTGGAGATGTGCGGTCATGGGCGGAAACGTCGGTTCGAGTCACAGATTCTCTTGTTCGGGCGATCACTCCAAATCCTGAGTCATCGCTAGAACTAGAATTGTCTAGTGTGCTGGGAGAGCTCAAGGGCGCCAGCAGCCCGACAGCTAGTGCGCCGATTCGAGTTTCAACAATTCATGGGGTCAAAGGAGAATCCATTGGCGCTGTAGCACTAGTTATGTCCCCGCAGACTGACCGTCAACGCCAATATGGTTATCCCGGACCAGCCGGTGTCTTGGCTGCTCGTCTTGGCGACCCGATGACGTCGACCCTCGATGACGACGAATCCTTGAGGCGGTCTTATGTAGCGATGACACGAGCGCGGAAATTGCTTGCCATAGGCATTCCTTCCACAGACGATCCGCCCGTCCTCCAAAACTTCCTTCGTGCCGGCTTTCACCTAGTGTCGTAGCTGTCCGCAATGGCCTGAGTCGTAGCAACCTTGCTCATCGCCCTAATACCAGGAGGTTGCCCTGATTGGGCCCCCGTTAGCAGTCCAGCGTCTATGCGATAGCTAATTGGTTTTCTTGCGTCCAGGTTTCCCAGTAGCGTTTCGGCGTCATGCCGTCCAGGGATCCGTGGGGCCGTTCATGATTGTAGATAGTCTTCCATTCCTCGGCCAAATACTTCGCTTCGGCCATGGTGTCCATGATCTCTCCGGAGAGTTGTTCCCTTCTGAATTGGGCGTTGAAGGATTCGATGAAGCCGTTCTGCCAAGGTGAGCCCGGGTCGATGAAGGCGGTGTCGACTCCGGCGGTATCGCACCAGTCGATCAGTGCGGCGGCGGTGAATTCGGGGCCGTTGTCACACCTGAGGTATGTCGGTGCGGTGCCGGTTTCGGCGATGATGTTCTCCAGCACCGCGACCACGTCAGTGGCTTTGAACGACCTTCGCGGGATGACGGCCAGCGCCGTGCGGGTGTATTCATCGATGACGTTGAGGAACCGGATGTGCCGGCCGCAGGAGGTCACGTCGGATTGGAAGTCGAAGCTGACCACGTGCATCGGATACTGGGCTGTGAGGCGTTTCTGTTCCCCGGCGCCGGGCCCGGTGCGGCGCTTCTTCCGGGCTCTGGGTTTGCAGGTCAGGCCTTCGTCGCGCCAGAGCCTGCGGATGCGCTTCCTGTTCAGCGCTACCCCGTCCCACGCCGGCTGGGCCAGCAGGTGCCAGCGGGCCTTCCGCCAGCCCCACGCCGGGTGCTTCATTGCGATGGCACGCAGCTCCGAGCGGAGCTGCGCCTCTTCGAAGCCCATGTCGGGTTTCTTTTTGCGGAACGCGGACCGGTTCTGCCCCAAGACCTTGCAGGCGAAGCGTTCGGATGCCCCGAACTTCTCCACCGCCATGCGCACGGCACGGCGACGTGGTTCGGGGCTCAGAATTTTCCCTTCGCCACCTCGTTCAGGATGTCGATCGCCAGTTCCTTCTCCGCCAGCAACCGCTTGAGCCGGGCGTTCTCCTTCTCCAGCTCCTTGGTCCGCTTGGACGCTTCGGCGTTCTTCTCAGACCCGTACTGGTTCAGCCAGCGGTACCAAGTCGCCTCGGTGACCTGGAGCTCCTTGACGACCTCGACCATCGGACGGCCATCATTGAGCATCTTTTGGCCCTGCCGGACCTTAGCGATGACCTGCTCCGGGGTGTGTCTGCGTGCCATGATTCGTGAATTACCTCCTGTGTCCATTCTCGGACACGAAACTCACACAAACACTGGACTACGCTCCGGGGACCCAACCAGCCCCAACCTTGATTACCTGCTCGCTCTTGTCCAGGGCGTCATGGGCGCAGGTGTCCGTATCGAGTTCGTGAAGAGAGCCTTGTCTCCACCGGCCAAAACTCCCTCATGGCCCACTAAATGCTCTCAGTCATGGGTGCTTTCGCACAATTCGCACCGGTCCCTGACCAGGGAACGGCAGTGAGAAGGGATTGCGCCGGCCAATCGCCACGAAGCATACAAGGGGGTGAAAGAAGGCTCCCTCGGCCGAAGGGGCCGAACTCGCGCATAATGTGGAGAAGGGCCTTCCGAAAGCTGTCCCTGACCGCGACTATGGCATCAGCCGCGAAACGTTCTATCAGCAGCTATGTTCCGCCGAGGCCAACTAGACCTCCTGACCAACAAACCCTTACACCCATATATGGCTCCACGACTGCCAGTTATCGCGCTCCCACAGCCTGACGAAATCATTATTATCGGCGTTGCGACCCAGTCGCAATTGGACGAGCGGATCGTACACTAGACGATGCCGGCTGGTGGGCGCCTATGTGCCTCTTTGAAGCCAGCTCGATCCGACAGGCGAGCTTGGGGATCTTACGTCGGCCTCTATGTGCGAAACCCTGAAGGCGAGCCAGTCACGCCCAGGCCATTGCGGTGCTCGATTTAAACCAATCCCACTCGCGTGTGATGTTGACAACATGCACATGAAGGCGTCTAATGGATTCGAATCCACTCCCTCTGTCTTCCTTAGTTGGGAATCGAGTGGATTCGAATCCACTGCAAAGACGCACACGAAGGCAGGCAACGTTTTGACCTCCACCCCTTTCTCCCTACTCATGCACCTCGTCGGAGACGAGCGCCAGGCTGAGCTGTTTTCCCCGGCCGAATCAGTTGAGTCGTGGCTTGCCGCGGAGCGGGCTCTCGCGCTGGCGCAGGCCGAGTTGGGCATCATCGCCCACGACGATGCTCAGGCGATTGCCAAGGCAGCTGTTCCCGCGAACGTCGACGCGGAGCGGTTGTGGGGATCGGCCCGTAACGTTGGATACCCGATTCTGGGCATTGTCCGTGAAATTGCGGCTGCCCTGCCTGATGGCGCCAATGGTCGCGTTCACTACGGTGCGACCACGCAGGACATCATGGATACCGGCTTGGCCCTGCAGCTCAAGCGATCAATGAAGCTGCTCGACGAAGAGTTGGGCCAGGTGGGCGACCGTCTCGCCGAGCAGGTCGCTACGCACAGCGACACGATCATGGCCGGGCGCACTCATGCCCAGCAGGCCGTCCCCACGACGTTCGGGGCAACCCTTGCGTCTCTTCTCGGGCAGTTCACCCGGCAGCGTGAACGCCTCGTGCAGGCTTTGCCTCGCATCGCTGTCGTATCGATGTTCGGAGCAGGCGGCACATCGGCCGCATATGGTGCACAGTCTGTGGCGCTTCGTGCCCGGGTTGCTGAATTGTTGGGGCTGGAGAACACGGATGTGCCGTGGCACGTTGATCGGGATGGTCTGGCAGAGTTCGGCTGGCTCTGCGTCACCATCACAGCCACCTGCGCGAAATTGGCACGCAATATCGTGGACTTGTCCCGGACGGAGATCGCCGAGGTATTCGAACCCTACTCTCCTCACCGCGGCGCCTCGTCCACGATGCCGCAAAAGGTCAACCCCATCTCTTCCGAACTCATCATCGGACTGTCCGGTACCGCGGGTGCCCTCGCGTCCTCCCTGGCCCGGATCCAGGAGGCAGGGCATGAGCGCAGCGCGGGGGAATGGCAGATCGAATGGCAGGTCATCCCGCAGCTCGCGTCACTGGCCGGCAGCGCACTGCGCGAAACGTTTGTGATCGTCGATGGTATGCGCGTCGATGCTGAACGGATGCGCCGAAACATGGAACTCGACGGCGGGTTGGTACTGGCCGAGGCGCAGATGATCCAGCTCGCTGCAGAAATGGGCCGCGAAGAAGCGCACGATCTTCTGTACGCCGCTTCCACCCGCGCACGAGAGACCGGATCTGTCCTGGCCGACTCACTGCGGGCCGTGGCAACCGAACAAGGCCTGGACAGTCTGCTCCCGGACAACCTGGTCCAGGCAGTCGATTATCTGGGCGAGGCTGGGTTCATCTGCGAAGCTGCAGTCAGCAAATGGCGCTCGGGCCTCCCCTTGTCCGCTGACTGCCCTCCCATCGCTGACCTTGCCGTCACCGGCGACGCACGCCAAGGAGACCTCGCATGAGCGCATTGGAAGTCACCACCCACAACGACGTCGGTGGAGCCAGCCGGTTCGATTTCATCCGCGCACGCGCTGGACTCTGGATGGCCCTTCCCCTCATGGCCATGGCACTCTTCCTCCCGCAGGATCTCCCCTGGGAGCAACGCGCAATGCTGGGTGTTCTGAGCTTTGTTGTTCTCTTCTGGGTCACCGAAACCCTCCCCATCCCAGTGACCGCACTCATCGGCATCGCGTTGCTGGTCCTGCTCGGAGTCGGGACACCAGCGGAGGTCTACTCCGCTTTCGGATCACCAACCGTGTTCCTGGTCATCGGAGCCTTCATCCTGGCCCGGGCCATGACCGTCCACGGCCTGGACCGCAGGTTCGCCCTCCGTGTGTTGTCTCTTCCACGGATCGGCGACAGCACGTACCTCACCGCGCTGGCGTTCATGGTTGTTTCAACACTGCTGGCCATGCTGGTCTCCGCCTCGGCCACCGCTGCCATGCTCCTGCCCATCGGCATCGGCGTCGTCCGGACCGTCGGGGACCTCATCCACGATCCCGCCAGCGGATCCAAAAGCTACCAGACACGGTTCTCCTGCATGCTCATGCTGGCCATCGCCTACGGCGCCGGCGTCGGATCGGTCCTGACCCCGGTCACCGGGATCGCCAACGTCATCGGGCGCGGGACCGTGGAACAGATGACCGGCTACCAGATCCCGCTCTTCGACTGGATCTCCATCTCCGGACCCTACGTGCTGGGCCTGGGCACACTCATGTTCATCGCACTGGTCCTGATGAACAAACCCGAGACGCGCAACATCCCCAACGGCTCCGCTTCCTTCCGCCAGCAATACAACGAACTTGGCCCCATGGGGCGCGGCGAAAAAATCGTCACCCTCGTCTTTGCACTCACCGTGTTCCTGTGGACCTTCCCGGCCGTCGTCAACACCTTCAACATCACCAACCCCGTGATCGACACCATTGCCTCCCACCTGAACGAAGGATCCGTGGTCGTGCTCCTGGCCGGCCTGCTGTTCCTGATCCCCATCCGAAAAAACACCCCCACCCTGGAATGGAGCGAAGCGGCAAAGATTGACTGGGGAACCGTCATCCTCGTCGGCGTAGGCCTGACAATTGGCGCGATGATGAAAGCCACCGGACTGGCCGAAACCATCGGCAACGCCGTCGCTGAAGTCACCGGGGTCAACAGCCTGATCGTGCTCTGCCTCGTCGCCGTTGTTCTGGGCATGGTCATCTCCGAAACAACCAGCAACACCGCCAGCGTGGGCATCGTTGTCCCGATCATCATCCCCATCGCAATGGCCATCGGAGTCGACCCACTCATCCCCGCCATGGCCGCCATCTTCGGCGGAAACGCCGGCGCGATGCTCCCGGTCTCCACACCACCGAACGCCATCGTCTACGGATCCGGCTACGTCCCGATGCTGCGGATGATCAAGACCGGCATCGTGGCGGACCTGGTCACCATCCCACTCATTCTCCTCACCGTGATTGGAATCGGCTCCGCAATCGGGCTCTCGCTGCCCTAACCGAACAGACCGTACCCGACCCCGCTAATAGGATGGACTCCATGGTCAAACTGACGGACGTCGCCCGCGCAGCCGGGGTCGGGTACGGCACAGCCTCCCGGGCGCTCAGCGGCAAAGGCCCCGTCGGCGGCGACGCACGCACCCGCGTCCTCCAAGCCGCCCGGGAACTCGGCTACGTCACCGACGGCACAGCACGCGCCCTCCGTGAAGGCCGCACCCGCAGCGTCGGACTCATCGTCCCCGACATGACCAACGAGTTCTACACCGCCAGCGCCGAAGTGCTCCAAGACGTCCTGCGCACCGCAGGCCACCATCTCTTTGTCGCCACCACGGGCAACCACCCCGGACTGGACCAAGAAGCCCTGCAAGCGATGGCAGCCCGCCGCGTCGACGGTATCGTCCATGTACCCTCCGGCCCGGCGGCCGCGCACCAATCCCCCGTTCCCGTCGTCGAACTCAACCGCTACAGCGGCCGACAAGTACCCGCCGTGGTCAGCGACGACATCAACGGAGTCAAACAACTCACCGAACTCGCAGTAACCGCAGGCTACACAGACATCGCCGCAATCGTGGGACCAGAAACCTACAGCACCAGCCGCGACCGACTGGCCGGTTTCAAAGCCGCCGCCGAAGCGGCAGGCTTCGAAGACAGCCCGACAGCAGCCAAACGTTTCCGCATCATCTCCTCTGACTTCTCGGTAGCCGGCGGAAGCGAGGCCATGACAACTCTGCTGACCAAACCGCCCCAAGCCGTTCTCCCCCTGAGCAGCCGACTCGTGATGGGCGTCCTCAAAACCGCACGCGCACACGGGATAAGATTCCCCGACGACATGGCACTCGCCGGATACGGCGACCCCGACTGGTTCGAAATCTGGGGCCCCGGCATAACCACCTTCGCACCGCCGCTCAGCGAAATGGGCGCCAAAGCAGCAGAAACCCTGCTCGACCTCATCAACAGCGAAGACATCGACCCATCAATCAACCGACTCCCCGGAACCATAAAGCAACGTGGCACCATGTAGCCAACAACCGCTAAACCCACGCTGCCACGCGCCGAAGCGCCCCCGCCAAGGCTGAAAGTCATCCCGGTGGAGGGCTGCTGGTTTGACGGAACCACAATTATCGGCGTTGCGACCGATTCGCAACTGGATGAGAAAATCGCGCACTGAACGGTTCTGGCTGGTCAGATGACCCGCCGGGGACGACGGTGACGAACCATGGCTAAGACTGTGCACATCGCGGCCTCGGGCAGGCACAGGAGACGCCAGCGCGCCGATATGCTGGTGAGGTGCTGAACCAGTTTTGGGCTACTGCAACAAGGCCTTACAAGGTCCTTGTCTTCGGTTCAATGGCCTTAATCGCTGCCGGAATCGTTCTCTCGATTGTTGGGAATGCCTCCCAGAACCAGGGAGTGGCGTTCGCTGCGCTGCCGGTCATCGGTGCGGGGCTTGTGCTCCACGGTGCGGGAAGGGTGATCCGGGGCCGGACCGTCATTAGGATGCTTCGGAAATAGCCGGGGATTCCGTCCAGGCATTCGCAAGCCTGACGGCTGTGGTGAGAGCAGGCACCGTGGGACGAATACCCCCGGCTCTCAGTGGCTTCTGCTTCAGGGTGCCTGCTCCCCCTCGATTGACCCGCGCCTGCTGGCCGCTCCGGCGCCGCCCGGCGAACTGCTGACCTGGCATTCGCCGCCCATCACTTTGGAATACCTTTACCGAACCCAATCCGACCACCATGAACTCGTCAAACCATTCAGCTCAGGTGAGCTGGAAGCGAGGGCAGGTTTGCCTCATTGCAGAACTGGAGTTTCCAATACGCGTTCCGCGCAGCATGGTCGATCCTCGTCGGGAGGTACGCAGGGAGTGTCCGCATTAGGATGGGGAGATGAACCGTTGCCTAGCCATGTTCATCGGGATCCCTGTCCTCCTCGCTGTGGCTGGTTGCGGGCAGGTGCAGGACGCCGCCAAGAGCGTCGCCAGTGACGCCGCGTCGCAGGCAGCGACGGCCGCCGCCGACGCCGTTCGGGGTCAGATCTGCTCGCCGCTGCAGGACGGGCAGCTCAGCGCACAGGACAAACAAGTCCTCTCGGGCCTGCTCTCCACTGCCCAGACCGCCGGTGTCCCGGCCCAGTTCATCACCCCGCTAGAGGAGATAGCTCAGGCCGGCGACCAGGTTCCCGTTGCCTCGGTCACAGCCTTACTCAAGGCCTGCGGTCTCAGGCCGAGCCCGGCACCAAGCAGCAAATAGCAGCCTGCGGGGCAGTTAGACCACTCTCAATGGCACGGGGCCAAATTCCGTGCACCGGATGCCGTTCTAGCTGGATCGACACTCCAATGAGCGCTTGCGGTGATCAGTCAGCCGGACCTACAACACTCTCTCGGCCCGCTGCCGCCTTCCCAGCAAGCCTCAAGGTTCACATAGGCATAATTGACCGAAGCTTCGGTCAACCGCTATTTGACCGAAGCTTCGCCAGTCTCGGGCCGCCAGAGTGCGCTGTGAGGCAGCCCAGAGGACGAAGAGTACCCGCCAGATCGTGGCAATTCATTGGCTGATTCCCCAGCGCACTGCCATAAAGTCCAGAGCTCCCGGCAATGCCCTGGACGCCATGTCCCAGGAGTGGCCCGTGTTCGCGATCTCCCGGGTCTCAATCATGAACCCGGCTTCCCCCGCGGCCGCTGACAACACCTCCATGTAGCCGAGAAATTCAGGGTCCTTGGCGCCGGCAGCGAAATAGGCGGTTTTCCCGGCAAAGTTTCCCTGCTTCATGAGCTGCAACGGGGTCTGCGCTTCGAAGGACGCCGTATCCCCGCCGAAAGAGACGTCGATCGTTTTCTGCCGTTCCTTGGCCAGGGCGGGTTCCTGCTCGCTGGCAAACGCCAGTACGGACGGATAGAGGTCAGGATGCCTTGTGCCCATCTGCACGGCGCACGTGGCCCCGAAAGAAAACCCACCCACAGCCCACTGCCGGGGATCATTATCAACGTCGAGGGTCTGACTGATCCAAGCAGGTACATCCTGGGACAGGAACGTATCCGCCTGGGCGATCCTGCTGTCCATACACATCGTATTGCCGTTAGCGGACCCGTTCGGGTCTACCACTACCACCACTGGTGCAAGACCATTGTGCGCGGCGGCAAAACGGTCCAGCTGGCTGCGGAGCGCCCCTCCGGTGAGCCAATCGGCGGGACCGCCGGGCTGACCGGAAAAGAGCACCAACACCGGCAGTGCCGGGCGCTGAGTACCTCGATACGCCGGCGGGAGATAAATGAACGCCTCGCGCATGTTCAAGCCTGAGCGGGGACCCGGGATCGCGGCTTTTCGCAGCAGGCCTACGCTCGGAAGATTTCCTGGAGACGTCCAATTGTCCAGGTTTGTGGGGGCGGGGCCGCCAGGCTGGCGCATCAGTCCGGTTTCAAGCGGCTGAATCCGCGCCACTGCCGTTCCCAGAAGGTCGCCTACGGTTCGGTTAAGGCCAAAATAGGCATTGATCTGGACCGCGCTCAACAGGAGTACGCCAAGCAGGGCAGCCGTGGCAGCTGCCTTGCCGCGCCACCGTGGGCCTCGAAGACGAACAAGCCATAACAGCAGGGCGCCGACTCCTGCCACGGACCATGCCATGATCTCCCAGGGGAGCGTTCCCGGGAATATGTAGAAGACGTAGACCAGAAACCAATGAACGGCGGCGACGACGGCAGCTGCGAGCAACACAGCGATGACCGCCCTAAGGGCCCAGCGAACACCGCGGCCCCACAGAAGATACAGGCCGCCGGCCGCACCCGCGGTCCAGGCACACCACAGCACCGGGCCCTGCACCAAAGAGATGTCGGCTATGAAGTCCACTGCAGCTATTCCCCGTCCCCGGCGTCCTAAAGTTCATTCTCACCACGGCCGGATGCCTCCGTCAGGAGAATTCGTGTTCACGGTTTGGAGGCATTGCGCTCGGGCGGGGGCACAGACGGCGACTGTATCAAGAGCACTCATGTGCATTGCTTCTCGCTCCTGAACCGTCTGGGTAAACGCGCGACGATGCCATCGCGTTCCGCGATACGACGGAACTGGCTCCCAGTCGTCCACTATGTCCCGGCCAGCCTGACCGGCACTATAGGGACTCTCCGTGTTGTGTGGGGTTCCATCCGAAATTGACCAACAACCAGGTCAACCGCGGCATCGGCCGCCACACTAAAGCGTAGAGTGAGCAAGGCGGACGCGCGTCCCATCCGCCATGGAATCTCAAACTGTTCCGTCCGCCGCATTCGTCAGGCATACGTTCTCGCCTGAGCACCCCGATCCGGGCGGGGAACCGGCCCGCCGGAGCTCCCCGACTCGGGTAAATTGGAGGCATGTCCTTCCGAAGCTCAGCCATGACCCATGCCCTCCGGTGGGTAGCTTTCGCCGGGATTGTTTTATTCTTAGCCGGCTGCACGCAGCAGCCTTCTGTCGAAACCGCAGATATCCCTTCCTGGGAGGCGACAGCCCTGCCGGCAACTGCAACGATCGTGGCTGAGGGCTCCGGCAAGATCCTAGACACACAGCCTGTTGTCACCAGCCAGAACGTACCGGAGGGGAGCTATACCCTGACGCTGGCATGCGACGGCGGTGGCAAGGCCTTCCTGACAGCACGCGTGGGCGACGGAGAATCAGTCCGCCTCGGCGCTGCCTGCTTCGGCGCCCGGGAGAGCACCAACTTCGATGTTCCTGTGGCCGGCCCACTGGAAATCACTGCATCGAGCGTGGACGCCCCCGTTCTCTACGCCTATCACCTCACCCCCCGCACCTAGACGCACTGTTCCTCAGAATGCGCCCAGCCATCTCTCAGTACAAACCCCGGCACCTTTCCCGAGCGCGCAGTTGCCGTGTGCTGCCGACTACGAGTGGTGCCAGAGCCAAGACCGGCAGGGGTAATTAATCCGTCCTATTCGGAACTGCTGCCGCTAGGCCCTGAAAAGAGAACAGCCGCCCGGGAACGATCCACCACCGAAGCGTCCGCTCTAGCAGCAAAACGTGGGTTGAGATATTTCCGTCAACCGGAGATCCGTTTATCAGCCCGTGAAATCGACGCAGGGCAGCAGGATGGGCTTACTCTTTCGACACTGGGTAGAACTACAATGAGTGCCGGGGTTTACGTCACGGGACGGCGTGGGCGGATTTGAAGGCAGAGAAAATGGATGAACGAAGGGCACGCCTGGTGCGTGGCTGGGCGGCGGCTGCTGCGGCGACGTCCATTGCTGCCTTCTCCCATGTCTTCGCCGGCGGCTTCTCCCCGGATCCGGCGCTTCTGGCCTTGTCGCTGGCCGTTTCGGGTCTGGTGTGTACGGCTTTGGCGGGCAGAGTGTTGTCGTTATGGCGGCTCTCGGCGGGCGTTCTTCTGAGCCAAGCTCTCTTCCATGGTCTGTTCAGTCTTAACCCAGCCTCCCAGGCGGAGGTCCCCCGTTCTGGCCACGCCGGCCATGCAGACCATTTGCCGATGATGGACCCTGGCGCTGTAGCGGCCATGGACCACACCTCCCCGCTGATGTGGGCAGCCCACGCCGTCGCGGCCTTGGCTACGATAGCCGTGCTCAGACATGGCGAGGTCACGGCGGTTCGTTTGGCCATGGCTCTGCGGCTCCGGTTGATTCCATTCCTCATCGTTTGCCGCCCTTTGGCCCTGGCTCCTCAGGCAGCACTCGATCCTTCGAGTTGGCCGGTCCGGGCCCGACGAAACCTCGGCGTTCCCTTGTTGGTGATGCGTCACCGAGGACCACCGCTGCGGCCCAACATGACCCGGGCGCGTCGCGCCCTCATCACTCTTTAACCCCTGCCCGCCGACAATGCGGTTGCGGGGTGGGAAGCAGCCATGGCAAATAGTTCTTTGCGTTCTTTTCCGTGGCGGGCCCCTGACAGCGGCAGATTTTCACTGCTGCTGGCCGTGCTCCTATGCCTGGGCTTAGGCCTTGCAGGTGCAACATCAGCGTCCGCCCATGACGACTTGATCTCGTCAACTCCCGGCACCAACGAACGACTGCCCCAAGGGCCGTCGAGTGTGGCGCTGCGGCTTAGTGCTCCCTTGCTGAAAATCGGCAACGAAATCCGTGTGATTGATGCCGCATCGACCAACTGGGCTCAAGGAGAGGCCGTACTGGCAAGGGACACCCTCACCCAGCCGCTCGCTCCGAATCTGCCCCCAGGCGAGTATCAGGTCCGCTGGCGGGTGGTCTCCAGCGATGGCCACCCGGTTAACGGCAGTTATTCGTTCCTTGTTGGGGACGACGCCCAACTCGGATCCATCCCGGCTCCGGGTTCGACACAGGTCCCGGCGGGATCGGCGGCCTCACCGGCCGCCACGGATCCCTTCCAACAGGTTCCCGGTTGGATCCCTGCCGCCGGGTTCGGAGCCGTTGCTGGGCTCGGACTCTATCTGGCGTGGGGCTTCGTCCGCCGTCTCCGCAAGGCGGCGCGCGAAAGCGACTAAGCCGGCCACTCATTCAAATATCAAACTTTCCGCTGCCCACAGGCAGTCATTCGTGGCAGCGGCCGACTCCATCAGGAGCTTATTCATGTCTAAAAAGACCCTCTACCCCGTCCTGTCCATGCTCGCGGCAACCACTCTCGCACTGACCGGGTGCGGCCAAGGTACCGCGCCAACATCATCCGCTTCCGCCACCGCAAGTATGGCCGCACTGACCATTTCCGAACCATGGGTCAAGGCGGCTGATTCAGGAATGTCCGGGGCCTTTGGAACGATCCGCAACAACAGCGACAAAGACGTGACCATCATCAGCGTCAGCACCCCGGCCACTCCCATGGCCGAACTTCACGAGACGGTCATGGGAGCCAACGGGACCATGCAAATGCAAGCCAAGCAAGGCGGATTCGTGATCCCGGCCAACGGGGAACTAAAGCTGGAGCCCGGCGCCAACCACATCATGCTCATGGACCTGTCCAAACCCGTCATTGCGGGGGACGAGATCACTTTCGAGCTGGAAGCCTCCGATGGAAACAAGATCCCGTTCACGGCTCAGGTCAAGGACTTCGCCGGCGCCAACGAGACGTACACATCCGGGGAGGGCTCCTCACCGACACCCGGGTCCGCGACCAAGGAGTCCACGGGGCCGAACCACAGTGAGTCCGCGACCCGGGCCCCGTCAAAATAGTGCCAGCGAATACTGAGAAGCCGGAACAAACCGGAACGGGAGTTCGCCGTCGGCATCTGCTCTTCGGCGGTGCCGCCGCAGGCCTCGGGGCCCTCGCCGCGGCCGGGGCGCAATTGGCCAGCTCCGGCGCCGCAACCAACCCGGCACAAGCGGTCGAAGCCAATGGTTCGGAAACCGTGCCGTTCTACGGCCCCCGGCAGGCGGGGATCGACACCGGCGCGCAGGCACATGGCGTCTTCATCGCCCTGGACCTGTCGCCGGAATCAACGCCACAGCGAATTAAGTCACTCCTCAAACTGCTCAGCAGCGACGCCGCCAATCTCACCCAAGGCAGGGCTGCGCTGGCCGACACTGAAGGCGAACTTGCGCTTCGACCGGCACGGCTGACAGTGACATTCGGGTTCGGGCCCCGCTTGGTCGACGCCGTGCGACCGGAGCGGCGGCCTTCGTGGCTCAAGGAGCTTCCCGCGTTCTCCATCGACAAGCTCGTCCCTGAATTCAGTGACGGAGACTTGCTGTTGCAGATCTGTGGTGACGATCCCCTGACCGTTGCCCATGCACAACGGATGCTGCTGAAGGACAGCCGGAGTTTCACGACGGTGCGCTGGGTGCAGACAGGTTTCCGGCGCGCCTACGGTACCGAGAAACCGGGTACCACCATGCGGAATCTCTTTGGCCAGGTGGACGGCACCAGCAATCCGGAACCAGGCACCGAGGGTTTCGAAAAGGTTGTCTACGGGGACGGGAAGATTCCCGCCTGGACCGAGAATGGAACGTCGCTAGTCATCCGTCGAATCAGCATGAACCTGGACAAGTGGGACGAACTGGATCGCTCCGGGAGGGAAGAATCCGTTGGACGCAAGCTCTCCAACGGGGCACCTCTGACGGGGAGCGGCGAACATGATGACCCCGACTTCGCCGCCGTCAATCCTGTCGGTTTCCCGGTGATCGCCGAGTTCTCCCACCTGAGGCGGGCGCGCCCGGAGGATCCAAACCAGCGGATCTTCCGACGTGCTTTCAACTACGACGCATCCCCCGGAACCGGAGCATTGTCAGATTCCGGACTGATCTTCGCCTCCTACCAGGCAGATGTGGACCAGCAGTTCGTGCCCATCCAACGCAGTCTGGACGAGCTTGACCTGCTGAACGAGTGGACAACCCCGGTCGGCTCGGCCGTGTTCGCCATCCCCCCAGGATGCGCACCCGGCGGCTTCGTCGGGGAGCAGCTCTTTAGCTGAGCACCAAGGAGGCAGTGGTCGCGCGCGGAGCTTCCCGCGGGGCCACTGCCCCAGCTCTTCAGCCCGGTGTGCGCGTCGGGCAGCTTCACCGGGAGAGCCAAGAACGCCGCACCAACAACGGCCGACACCGGCCGGACCAAAACGGTGGCACGGGTCTCCGGCCCGTGTTGGTTCGCATGCTGTCCACGCAGCACCATTGCTGCGGCAGTCTTCTAACACGGAGACCACCACTGATTCTGCAAGCCAAGATGCTGGGTCCGCGGCATGGGTGAGGGTCAAAAGTGGTCCGGCTAAACGGCCACTACCCAGATCGCGTCGGAGGCGGAAGACCCCAGATCAATGCTTCGTTCCTGGCCGCTGAGACGGATCGTCGTGAGATCTGCGTAGCGGCGATGCTCCTGGACGGACAACTCAGTGTCCGGTGACAAGCCAAGTTCGGTGAAGTACCGCAGCATCTCCGGGTCTGCGTCGGAAATACGGGTGACCGTAACGGTAACACCGGCTTCCGCGGCCGAAAGCTGGGTAGCAATGGGCTGCCACTGCGGCCCGCCGATGGAAGGAATGGGGTCCCCGTGCGGATCGCGCGTGGGACGTCCCAGATGCTGGTCGATGCGTTCGATCAGTTTGTCAGAGACGGCGTGCTCGAGGACTTCGGCCTCCTCGTGGACTTCGTCCCAGCCGTAGTCCAGAACCTGGACGAGGAATGTCTCCAAGAGGCGATGCCTTCGCACCATCGTGACGGCATGCTTTCGACCTTCATCCGTCAGCTCAATGCTGCCGTAGGGTGCGTGGGTCACTAATCCCTGCGCCGCCAGCTTCTTGATCCCATCGGACACCGTGGGGGGACGCACGCCAAGGCGCTCAGCCATGGCGCCAACACTGATCGGCGTCGCGGTCCACTCCGTGGCGGACCAGATCAGCTTCAGATAGTCCTGGGCCGATGCGGAGAGGTCAGAAACAAGCATTGCTTCATACTACTTTGCCGGGCCCCGCAAATGTTAGCCTTATCGAACACTATTGTTTCAAAGGGGAAACCTAAGGAGTTTGCAGTGCCGAAATTCAGCATCGAGAAGCTGCTCACCCGGCGATCTATGCTCTCCGGCGCCGCGGCCCTCGCCGCCGTCCCGGCGTTCTCGGCGTTGACGCCCGTGGGGGCCCGCGCCAGTGATGGCGGGCAGCACGCCGGCCACGGCACCCCGAACCAAGGAGCGGCCGCTCCCGCATCCACCGGCGAGCAGGTCACAGCCAAGGCGCTGACGGCGGACGCCACCGGCATGAGCCATGCCGGCCACGCCGGGTTCGCCGGAGGCTCGGTCATGCCTGACAGGGCCGGCATCGACCCCACAGCGATCCTGCGGGATTTCGACCGGGGAAAGACCAGTACGCTGCCGGACGGCCGGACGTTGCGCGAGTGGGACATCATTGCGGTGGATAAGGATTTTGAGATCGCCCCGGGAGTGACGTTCCCGGGCTGGAGTTACAACGGCAGGATCCCGGGACCGACGCTATGGGCGCGTGAAGGGGATCTGCTGCGGATCCATTTCACGAACGCCGGCGCGCACCCGCACACCATGCATTTCCACGGTGTCCACCGCGCCGAGATGGACGGTACACCCGGCATCGGGGCCGGGTCGATCTCCCCTGGCCAAAGCTTCACCTACGAATTCGATGCCACACCGTTTGGCACCCACCTCTACCACTGCCACCAGTCACCGCTTGCCCCGCACATCGCCAAGGGACTCTACGGCGGATTCATCATCGAGCCGAAGGACGGCAGGCCCGCCGCAGGCGACGAAATGGTGATGGTGATGAACGGCTACAACACCGACGGCGGGGACGACAACGAGTTCTACTCGGTCAACGGCCTGCCCTTCCATTTCATGGACTTCCCCGTCCAGGTCAAGCAAAACGAACTGGTCCGGATCCACCTGATCAACGTCCTCGAATATGACCCGATCAATTCGTTCCACGTGCACGGGAACTTCTTCCACTACTACCCCACCGGGACCATGCTCACCCCGAGCGAGTTCACGGACACCATCTCCCAGGTCCAAGGCCAACGCGGCATCGTGGAGATCCGCTTCCCCTACCCGGGCAAGTACATGTTCCACGCCCACAAAACCGAGTTCGCCGAGCTCGGCTGGATGGGCTTCTTCGAGGTGAACCCGGCATGAGTATCGACGAAAAAACCAGCACGCCCACACCGGCCGCGGCCCGAGACGGCCGCCCGTCCATGCCCCGCTGGCTCCTGGGCCTGGGACCGGTGGTCCTGATCGCTGTTCTGATGGCAGTGTTCGCCCTGCTCAACGGCCCTGGGTTGGCCAAACTCGGCGAAGGCGCCCCTCCCAAGGAAGAAGTCACGATCGAAGACGTCCGCTTCCTTCCCGGGCAGATCCAGATCACCGCCCGCAACGAAGGCCCCGACCCGGTCACCATCGCCCAGGTGAACGTCTCGGACTATTACGCCTCCTTCACCCAAACCCGCAACACCATGGCACCGCTGGAGGCCACAACCCTGACAGTCAATTACCACTGGGTGGACGGAGACCCATACGAGATCGCCCTCGTGACCTCCATCGGCGGCAAAATCCCGGCCACCGTCGACGCTGCGGCGCTGAGCCCGGAGCGAGGCACGTCGTTCTTCGGACTCATGACCCTGCTGGGCATCTACGTCGGTGTGATCCCGGTAGCGCTGGGCATGCTGTGGATGCCTTTCATCCGCCGCTCCTCAGCCTCCTGGATCCGGCTCCTGCTCGGTGTCACCGTCGGCCTCCTTGCCTTCCTGACCGTCGACGCCACCCTCGAAGGGATGGAGCTCGTCGCCGGCAGCGGCGCATTCGGCGGGCCGCTGGTGGTGTTCCTCGGCGCCTTCGCCGCCTACCTGGTCCTTGAGGCAACCGACGCCTGGATGCGCGGGCACCAGGAACCGGCGCCAGCTGGAACACCGGCGGTCTTGCCGCCACGCAGACTCGCGCTGCTGATTGCCATCGGCATCGGCCTGCACAACCTGGGCGAAGGCCTGGCCATCGGCTCGGCCTACGCTGTAGGTTCCTTGGCGCTCGGGGCCACGTTGATCGTGGGCTTCGCCATCCACAACACCACCGAAGGCCTGGCCATCGTCACCCCGCTCGCGAAGGAACCCGCCCGACTGGGACGGCTCGCCGTGCTGGGCCTGATCGCAGGTGCCCCGGCCATCGCAGGGGCCCTCATCGGAGCCAGCGTCTACCAACCCACGCTCGCGGCTTTCCTCCTTGGGCTCGGCGCCGGCGCCGTCGCTCAGGTAGCCTTCAAAATCCTCCCCCTTATGAAAGACTCCACCGGGAAAATCCTTAACCCCCTCGGCAGCGCCGGCATCATCCTCGGACTCGCCACCATGTTCCTGACCGGCCTGCTCGTCCAAGCCTGACCGCCTCCCACCGACCGTGGCCCCTTGGGCCGGGCACCCTGGGACGCCGCCGGATCAGTACCCTCAGGCCCCGAGGCAGGCGCCCTTTGGGGTGATGGCCTTGCGGCCACCTGTCGGGGACCCTTACACTCCTGCCAAGGGTGACTGGGATGGTTCCGGTGGCTCGCCGCAGTCCGGTCGTCTTTTCCGGACGTGGTGTGCCAGGTCTGGTGTCGTCGGAACGTTCACAGTTGCCCCGGCAGTGAAGTGAAGATCGTGGTTTGACTCTGGCTGGGGAGCGGCAAGCAGGGACTGTGCGGCAGGCATGGACCCATACCGCAACAGACGTGCCCCCTCGCAGGAGTTCCGATGCCCGGTCGTTCAGCCAACCGCCCCCGCCCCACTTTCACGCGCCTGGTCGCGCCCTTGGTCCTGGCTTTGGTTGCTGCGGTGCTGCCGCTGGGCGTCCCCTCTGCCACGGCGGTCGGGCCGTGCGAGCCCGTGGTGAATCCGGTGGTCTGCGAGAACTCCAAGCCGGGCAGCCCGGCCTCGGAGTGGGACATCACCGGACCCGGAGATGACAGCATCCAGGGCTTCTCCACCGAGATCAGCGTCAACGCCGGTGATCCGATCCGGTTCAAAATCGATACCGATGCCCCCACCTACACCATCGCGGTCTACCGCACCGGTTGGTACGGCGGCGACGGGGCCCGCAAAATCGCCGATGTCACACCCTCGACCATGCGCCAGAACCAACCGCAATGCCTCAACGACCTCAGCACCGGCCTCTACGACTGCGGCACTTGGGCGGTGTCGGCGACGTGGCAGGTCCCGGCCACCGCGGTGTCCGGGATCTACGTCGCTTTGCTGACCCGGCCCGACACCGGCGGGCAAAGCCACATCACGTTCATCGTCCGCAACGATGGCAGCACCTCCGATGTCGTCTTCCAAACGTCCGATCCGTCCTGGCAGGCCTACAACCCCTACGGCGGGGCCGACTTCTACCAAGGTCCGAACGGCCGGGCGTACAAGGTCAGCTACAACCGTCCGGTAGCGACACGCGGCGGACCCGGCGGCCGTGACTTCTACTTCGCCAACGAATACCCCATGGTGCGCTTCCTGGAGCAGAACGGCTACGACGTCAGCTACATCAGCGGCCTCGACACCCACCGGAACGGCGCCCAGCTGCTCAACCACAACGTGTTCCTCTCCGTGGGCCACGATGAATACTGGTCCGGCCCGCAACGGGCCAACATCGCCGCGGCCCGGGACGCGGGCGTGAACCTGCAGTTCCTCTCCGGCAACGAAGGCTACTGGCGCACCCGGTTCGAGCCCTCGAGCGTCGACGGCGGGGAAGGCAGGACCCTGACCTCCTACAAGGAAACCTGGGCGCACGCCAAGATCGATCCCAGCCCGGAATGGACCGGCACCTGGCGGGACCCCCGCTTCGCCTCCCAGGCCAACGGCGGTGGCCTGCCCGAGAACGCGCTGACCGGCACCATCTACATGTCCAATTACTCCGACCTGCCGGTCACCGTTTCCTCGGAAGAAGGCAAAACACGGCTCTGGCGCAACACCTCCCTGACCACACTGCCGGCCGGTTCCTCGGCCGAGCTGGCACCCCACACCGTAGGGTACGAATCGGACGAGGATCTCGATAACGGGTTCCGGCCCGCAGGCCTCGTGCGCCTGTCCACCACGGTCGGGGACGTCCCGGAATACCTGCAGGACTTCGGGACCACCGTCGCCCCCGGCACCACCAAACACCACGTGACCCTCTACCGGGCTGCAAGCGGGGCCCTGGTGTTCTCCGCCGGCAGCGTGCAGTGGAGCTGGGGCCTGGACCAGGTCCACGACGGCGAGGGCGCCCCGGCGGACCCGCGGATGCGGCAAGCCCAGGTCAACCTACTGGCCGACATGGGCGCCCAACCGGCAACCCTCGCCGCCGGGCTCGTCGCGGCAACAGCCAGCAACGACAGCACGGGGCCATCGACCATCATCACCACACCGGCCAACGGGGCCACCATCGGTCACGGTGCCAGCGTCACGGTCACCGGAACAGCCACCGACACTGGAGGCGTCGTGGCCGGTGTGGAAGTCTCCACCGACGGCGGAACCAGCTGGCACCCCGCCCAAGGCAAACAAAACTGGACCTACACCTACATCCAGAAAGGCCTCGCCACAGCCACCATCAAGGTCCGCGCCGTCGACGACAGCGCCAACATCGGCCCCGCCGCGACCGCCACCGTGGCCCTGGAGGGCCCCTACAGCGTCTTCGGCCAAACCGTCCCGGCCGTGCAGGACTCCGGCGACGGTGGCGCCTACGAAATGGGCCTGCGCTTCACACCCTCGGTGGATGGGTTCATCACCGGTATCCGGTTCTACAAGAGTGCCGCCAACACCGGCACCCACACCGGGTCCTTGTGGAACTCCGCCGGGGAACGCCTGGCCACGGCCACGTTCACCAACGAAACAGCCTCCGGTTGGCAAAGCACGTTGTTCAGCCAGTCAGTCCCCGTCACGGCAGGACAGAAATACACGGTCTCGTACTGGGCGCCCAACGGCCGCTACTCCGTGCAAAACTACCAGTGGGCCAGCTCCGGATCCGAGGACGCCCCGCTAAAGGTCGCCGGCGGCTTCGGCGCCGAACCGGCCGGTGTCTACGGCACCTCCCCCGGCTACCCCACCAGCAGCTACAACGGCGGGAACTACTTCGCCGATGCCCTGTTCACCACCGTGGACAATTCACCCCTGACAGTCTCGGGACACACACCGTTCCCGTCCTCCTCCAGTGTCCCCGCCACCACCACGGTCAGCGCGGTCTTCTCCAAACCAGTCACCGCCGCCAGCGTCCAACTGACCCTGCAGTCCCCCGCCGGTCCCGTTGCCGGAACAACTGCCTATGACCCAGCCACCCGTCGGGCAACGTTCACCCCATCCTCCGCACTGGCCTTCAGCACCACCTACGCTGCTGCAGTGGCCGGCACCGACGCCCAAGGCGGCCCCGTCACCGCCGGGGGCACCTGGTCCTTCACCACCGGGGCGAGCCTCCCCGTTCCCGGGGACTGTCCCTGCAGCCTGTTTAATGACTCCACCACACCGGGCATCGCAGAGATCCAGGACGGCACTACCCTGACCCTGGGCGTCCGGTTCTCCAGCGTCGCGGCAGGTGAGGTGACCGGCCTCAGGTTCTACAAGTCCGCCACCAACACCGGCACCCACAACGGCGCCCTGTACACCGCCACCGGCCAGCAACTGGCCACCGTTGACTTCGCCAACGAAAGCAGCTCCGGCTGGCAAACAGCCCTGTTCAGCCAACCCGTGCCCATGACGGCCAACACCGACTACATCGTCTCCTACACCTCCCCCACCGGAACCTACTCGGCCACACCGGCCGGCTTCGGGCCGGGGCTGAACGTTGGGCCGCTGCGGACCGTGGCCGACGCCGGAGCCTACACCTACAGCGCAGGCTTCCCCAGCTCACGCTCAACCGCCAGCTACCTGGTCGATGTCCTCGTCAACGTCCCACCACAGGTCTTCACCCTCACCGGGCAAACCCCGCTGCCGGGTTCCTCCAGCATCGCCCTGGAAACCCCCGTGACCGCCGTGCTGTCCGAAGCCACCGGAAGTAACGGCGCCGCGCTGGCCCTGAAAACCAGCTCCGGGACCGCCGTTCCCGGGACCACCGCCTACGACCCCGACACCCGGCAGGTCACTTTCACCCCCGGAGCGCCCCTGATCGCCAGCACCTCCTACACGGCAACCGTGAACGCGACGTCCGCCTCCGGCCGGCCGCTGACCGGAGGAACCTGGTCCTTCACCACCGTCCCGGCACCGCGGACACCCGGGGTGTGCCCCTGCACCCTCTACCAGGACACCGTCCTGCCCGGCACCAGCGAAGTCAACGACGGGGTGCCGCTGACCCTCGGTACCCGCTTCGCCACCGACACCGCCGGGGACGTCACCGGCCTCCGCTTCTACAAAGCCCCCGGCAACACCGGAACCCACACCGGATATCTGTACAGCACCTCCGGCCAGGAACTGGCCACCGTCACCTTCACAAACGAAAGCAGCTCCGGCTGGCAAACGGCCGCCCTGGACGCGCCCGTGACCGTCCAGGCCAACACCGAATACATCGTCGCCTACACCGCCCCCACCGGACGGTACTCCTACACCCGGACCGGTTTCGGCAACGGGTTCTCCTCCGGTCCCCTGCGCACCGCCGAGGATTCGGGCGCGTTCACCTACACCGGCGGGTACCCCGGCTCGGCCTCCACCGCCAGCTACCTCGTGGACCTGGTCTTCTCCCCGACCCTGCCACCACTGACAATCACCTCCCGCACCCCTGCCCCGGGTGCAAGCATGGTCCCGGACACCGTCAAACCCTCCCTCAGTTTCTCCGCCCCCATCACCACCGGGGCGACCTTCACCCTCACCGCCGGCGGCTCGACGGTGGCCGGAACCACCACCCTGTCCGGCGACGGCCGGACCCTGACCTTCACCCCGGCCACTGCCGTGCCGGCCAAGGCAACCATTGTGGCCAGCGTCGACAACATCGAGACCAACCAAGGCCAGAGCCTGCCCACGACCACCTGGCAGTTCACCACAGCTGATCCGGACGCCACGCAAACCTCGATGTTCGGTGGCCAGGAACCACAAACAGCGTCCGCGCAGGACCCCTCATCCGTGGAACTCGGGACAGCGTTCGCAGTCACCGAACCCGGCACCGTGACGGGCATCCGGTTCTACAAAGGACCCGGGAACACCGGAACACACACCGGGTCCCTCTGGAATGCGGCAGGAACCCGGCTTGCCCAGGTCACCTTCACCGACGAGACCGGCACCGGCTGGCAAACCGCGGCGCTGCCCAGCCCCGTGACCCTGACACCCGGGCAGACCTACATCGTGTCCTACCTGGCACCGAACGGAGGCTACTCCTACACGCCGGCTTTCTTCACCAACACCTGGGCCGCCGGCATTTTCACGGCTCCCGGGCCTGCCAACGGCCGCTACGTTTACGGCACAGGGGGGCTCGCGCCCACCAATTCGTGGAACGCCACCAACTACTTCGTCGACGTTCTCTTCAGCACCGCCCCGGCATCCCCGGGCCCCTGACCTGACCGGACCTCGCCGCGGCAACCACTGAAACCCAACGCGATGCCCGCAGCCGATGGTTCTCAGCGGAGTACTGCCGGTGACCAGGCGTGTTCGATAAACAGCGATGGTGCCGTGCCCGGATCCGTGCCGAGCTTCCAGATGTTGGTGTCCCCCGAGGTGGCCTCGTCGGCCAGCCCATACAACAGGGTCCGGTCATCGAGCCATTCGATCTGGTCATCGACGCTTCGCTTCTCCGCCAGGACCGTTTCCTGCCCGGTGGCAAGATCCAGCACCGCGACGGACCAGTGCGCCGCGAGCGGTTCGCCGATGTTCTTTTTGAAGGCGATCCGGGTCCCGTCCGGTGAAAGCGAGGGACATTCGACATTGTCGGCGATAGCGGTCAGGGTCCTGGCGCCGAGGGACCCGCGCACCAGCCAGATCCTGCCGGACGAAGCGGCGGTGGCGTAGAAAACGTCATCCTGCCCTGGCGCGAAGGTCACCCCCCAGATGTTCCGGTCGGCCGAGACAAGCCGTTCGCCATTGACCATCAGGGCGAAATCCTCAAGATTCACCGGACTGTCGGTCCCCTGCCTGATCTCCGTGGCGGTGGAAAACCCAGCCACGGCATACGAGTGGCCCGAGACGAACACGGTGGTCGCGATCCGTGATCCGTCGCCGCTGATCCGGGTCCGGCTCGGGATCCCGGACAACGGCCACGAACGCATCTGCTGCCACTGATCATCGAGCACCGAGACGTCGTAGGTCGTCACCAATCCGCGATTGGACCGAAGACACACCACGGTCCGCGCCGCACCGTACACCCGGTCGCACTGTTGCCCGCTGACAGCCCGGGCGCCACCGGGCGCCGCCAACGGCACCGTCGCCGCGTTGCCATACCCCTGGCCGGCCGCTGTGTTCCGGAAAAGGACAAACGGTTCCTGCGGCAAAGGCTGCCCAGCGACCACACCAACGTTCGGCGCGGCCAGGCGGCTCTGCTCAAACCGTTGAAACGCGCCCACCGCATACACGCCCGCCGCGGCCAACACCAGGACAGTGACAGCCAACAGGAGACCCCACCGGAGCTTTCCCGCCCCGAGCCCGCTCAAACCAGCCCCCGGAAACGCCCGTGCACAGCTACCTGCACCGACCCCGGCAAACTGAGGACGCCCACCTGGCCCACGCCGGCTCGCTCAGCAGGCGGGCCGGAGGCAAGCGTTCCTGCCGCCGCGCCCACTCCGGACGACAGAAGACCGCCCGGAACTCATGGCGTATCCCCGGGGGTGGTGCACTGGCAGACGGACTCCACCGCCAGAATGGTTCCCAGCAGGTCCTCAAGGGCATGCGCCAGTTTCGGGTCGGCGAGTTCGTACCGGACCCTGCGGCCCTCGGGCGTGGCCACGACAAGACCACAATCACGCAGACACGCCAAGTGATTGGAAAGGATCTGCCGGCTCACACCCACCAGCTCGGCCAGCTCCCCCGAATAAGCCGGGCCCTCCTTCAACCGCATCAGCACCGAGGCCCGGGTGGGATCCGCCAGAGCCTTGCCGAAGCGTGCCAGGACACCTGTTTCAATCGCAGTCTTCACAGGTTGATATTACAGGTTCTTGTGTAACAATGCCCCTATGCCGCCCACCGCGTGGCGGGATACGGCACAGTTCTTTCACGTTGCCGCGCCCAACCAACAGGAGCCCACCATCATGTCGTTCACACAACCCGGCGGAGCAGCGCAGGGCGCCACGATGCCCTGCCCGAAATGCGGTTCGACGATGCTGCCCATGCAACGCTTCGAGGTCACCCTCGAACAGTGCAGCGGCTGCAGCGGCATCTTCCTGGACCGCGGCGAACTGGAACAACTCATGGCCGCCGAAGCCAGGTTCTATGCCCAGCCACCTACCCCGCCCGGCTACACCCCCCAGCCTCCGCCCTACTACCCAGAGCAGGACCGCGGGCGCCAGGCCCCCGGAGGCTTCCTGCGCGACCTGCTCGGCGGGTCCACAGACCGCCGCCGGGGCGGCCATGGCGGCGGCGGACATCATGGCGGCGGCCACCACTAGCAATTCCTTCCGACCCCACGGCGCCTCCCTGGGGGCATGCCAGATCCAGTAGCGGTAGCCAGCCCGCGACCAGAGCGGCCTGGTCTGTGCAGGAAATTGGTCTGGCAGGCCAAGGCCGCCCCCTTAATGTACATAATTGCGTGTATTCACGATTCAATGTACTTTTAAGGACATGGAAACCCTGACCCACGCCCCCGTGCTCGCGCGGTTCGGTTACGCCGTGTCGGACCCCACGAGAGCCCGGATCCTGCTGGCCCTGACCAGGGAACCGGCGTACCCCTCCAAACTGGCAGAGACCTTGGGTGTTTCCCGGCAGAACATGTCCAACCACCTGACGTGCCTGCGCGGCTGTGGCCTGGTCGTGGCCCTACCCGATGGTCGCCGGACCCGGTACGAGCTCGCCGATGCCAGGCTCAGCCATGCCATCACGGACCTGCTCGGTGTGGTTCTGGCGGTTGATCCCGCCTGCTGCGCCCCTGAGAGCCCCTGCCCTGCCTAACAACTGATGGAAGCCCCGCGGGGACCGACCCGACAGGCCCCTGAATTGTCCTGGAGGGCTGGTCCCGGGTTTTACCGCGACATGATGGAGAGACGACGATGAGCGACGCCTGCTGCAACCACGACGAACCTGAAGATGAGGGGGAAACGAGCGAGAAGTACGCCGAGAAGCCTGGTTTCTGGCGGAGCACAGAAATCCGGGCTGCCCTGGTTGCCGGCGTGCTGCTGCTCGCCGCCTGGATCACTTCGGTCGCAGGTGCCGGGGACTGGGTGACACTGCCGTTGGAGGTGGCGGCGTTGCTGGTTGCCGGGTGGACGTTCGTTCCTTCTGCTCTCCGCCGGCTTCTCAAGGGAAAGATCGGCGTCGGTACCCTGATGACCATCGCGGCGCTGGGTGCCGTCGCTCTGGGGCAAGTCATGGAGGCGGCAACGCTGGCGTTCCTGTATGCCATCTCCGAGGGTCTGGAAGAATACTCGTTGGCGAAGACCCGCCATGGGTTGCGGGCCCTTCTGGACTTGGTGCCCAAGGAGGCCACCGTTCTGCGCGCCGGCCAGGAGGTGACGGTCGATCCCCGGACTTTGGCGATTGGTGACAGACTCATCCTCCGCCCAGGCGAACGACTGGCCACCGACGGAACCGTCCTGACCGGCAGGACGGCCCTGGATACCTCTGCCTTGACCGGCGAATCCGTTCCCGTCGAAGCGGGGCCCGGCACGGCGGTCTTTGCCGGATCGATCAATGGCACCGGCGCCTTGGAGATCGAGGTCACGAGCACTTCGGAGTCAAATTCCCTCGCACGGATCGTGCATATTGTCGAGACCGAGCAGTCCCGCAAGGGCTCAAGCCAGCGACTGGCCGACAGCATCGCACGGTGGCTGGTACCTGGCATCTTGATCGTGGCCGCTCTGATCGCCGGTTACGGTTTGGTGGTCGGGGAACCGGCGCTGTGGTTTGAACGGGCTCTGGTGGTCCTCGTTGCCGCGTCCCCGTGCGCGCTGGCTATTTCTGTTCCGGTCACCGTTGTCGCCTCGGTCGGCGCCGCCAGCCGTATCGGTGTCCTGATCAAGGGTGGCGCCGCGGTGGAATCCTTGGGGCGGATCCGCACGATCGCCCTGGACAAAACGGGCACGCTGACCCGGAACCAGCCGGCAGTCGTCGACGTCGTTTCCGTAGAGGGGTCGACCAATGATCATGTCCTTGCAGTTGCTGCAGGTCTGGAGTCACGCTCGGAGCACCCTTTGGCAAAGGCCATCCTGGCAGCCAACCCCACCCCGCCTCCAGCGGTGGATGTTGAGACCGTGCCCGGTGCCGGCGTCCGGGGTGTCGTGGCGGGCACAACGGCCCGACTAGGCCGCCCGGGCTGGATCGAACCGCAGGCCCTGACCGCGGATGTCACTCGGATGCAGGAAGCCGGGGCCACCGCGGTCCTGGTCGAGGAATCAGGACAGCTCATTGGCGCGATCGCGGTCCGTGATGAGCTTCGTCCCGAAGCCGCCTCGGTCATCCGGGAGCTGACCCGGCACGGCTACGAAACCGTCATGCTTACCGGAGACAACGAAATCACGGCTGCGTCCCTGGGCCGGGAGGCCGGGATCACCGAAGTCCATGCCGGTCTTCGTCCCGAGGACAAGGCCACGATCATCCGTGTGCTGCAGACCCGGCAGCGGACCGCGATGGTCGGTGACGGCGTCAATGATGCGCCCGCCCTGGCCACGGCCGACGTCGGAATCGCCATGGGGGCGATGGGCACTGACGTGGCCATCGAAACCGCCGACGTTGCCTTGATGGGCGAGGACTTGAACCACCTGCCCCAGATGATGCTGCACGCACGCAGGACACGGGCCATCATGCTGCAGAATGTGGGGATGTCCCTGGCCCTGATCGCCGTGCTGATTCCGTTGGCCCTGTTCGGTGTGCTGGGCCTTGCTGCAGTCGTGCTGATCCACGAACTGTTCGAGGTTGTTGTCATCGGCAACGGTATCCGTGCCGGACGGGCCAAGGCTCTTCCGACGGGCACCGCCACACCGTCTTCGTTGAGTAACGCTCCGGTGTCCGCGTGAGCGCAATACACATCCGTCGTTCGCGGACGGGACGGGCTTTTCTGGGATTGGCAGCCCTGGGCTTGGCCGCCATGGACCTGGTGGTCAAGACCCTGGTCGTGGTCACCATGGCCGATGGAAGGACGGCCGACCTTGGACTTTTCAATCTGCGCCTGCATTACAACACCGGGGTCGCCTTCAGCCTCGGCTCGTCGTTGTCGCCCTGGGTTGTCGTGGCAGCGACGGCCGTCATTGTCGCGGGCATTGCCGTGTTCCTGTTCCGCTCGGTCCCCGGATACAACCGTCTGTCCCGGGTCGGGGCCGCCGTGTTGCTCGGCGGTGCGATGGGAAACCTGATCGACCGCTTGGACGGGGCGGGCGTTGTTGACTACCTCCACACCGGCTGGTTCCCTACCTTCAACCTCGCGGATGTGTTTGTTGTCGGCGGGGTCGGCCTGCTGATCCTGGGCTACCTGCGCCCTCCCGCCAAGCCCCGGAGTGGTGACTGATATTCATGGGTATTGGTGACTTCTTCGCTTCCACGGTGGTCTCCGGGGCCCTGGTCATGGCACTGCCGTTGGCCGCTATCGCGGGCCTCGTGTCCTTCCTCTCTCCCTGCATCCTGCCCTTGGTGCCTGGCTACCTCGGCTTCGTCTCGGGGCTCACGGACCCGACCCAGCCCCGCAACAGGCGCCGGGTCCTGGCCGGGGTTGCACTCTTCATCCTCGGATTCGGGGCCGTGTTCACCCTGTACGGGGCGGCGTTCGGGGCCATCGGGTCATGGCTGTTGCGCTGGCAGGATCCACTCATGCGGGTCCTGGGCGTCATTGTGATCCTGATGGGGTTGGTGCTGCTGGGACGGTTCTCCTGGCTGCAGCAGACCCGTAAGTTTCAATTGCCCGGAAGCGGCGGGTTATCCGGCGCTCCGCTGCTGGGTGTGGTGTTCGGGCTGGGCTGGACGCCGTGCATGGGTCCCACACTCAGCGCCGTGCTGAGCCTGAGCGTGACGTCGGCGAACGCCTGGCGCGGGGCGTTGCTGGCGTTCGTGTACTGTCTTGGACTCGGTATCCCGTTCCTGCTGGTCGCGCTGGGCCTGAACTGGGTGTCCAAGGCCCTCGCGGTCATCCGCCGGCACATCCGGGCCGTCAATATCGGCGGTGCCGTCATGCTCATCGTCCTGGGCATCCTGATGGTCTCCGGGATCTGGGTGCAATGGATCTACCAGCTCCAAAACCTCGCCGGAACCTTCCTCATGCCCGTCTAACCCAATGAACACCCCGACACATGCAAAGGCCCCAACCGATGACCCCACACCTCCCACCCAATCCCCGCCCCGCACGCCGCACCGTGCTCGGCCTGGGCGTGGCCGTGATGGCCCTGGCCGGCTGCGGGTCCAAGGACAACCTGGCCCAACAGGCCAACGCCGGAGACAACAAGAACTACATAGCCGGCGACGGTTCGGTCAACGAATACCCTCCCGGGTCCCGCGGGGCCCCCGTCACCTTGGAAGGTGAACTGTTCAGCGGGGAGAAAGTCACCGCACGGGACTGGGAAGGCAAGGTGGTCGTCCTGAACTTCTGGTACGCGGCCTGCGCCCCCTGCCGCGTGGAAGCACCGGACCTGGCAGCCCTGTCGGCGGAGTTCAAAGACCAAGGCGTGCTGTTCTACGGCGTCAACGTCCGCGACGATGCCGCCACGGCCGCGGCCTTCGAACGGACCTTCAACATTGCCTACCCGAGCTTTGATGACAGCGACGGCAGCGTGCTCCTGGCCATGACCGAGTACGTCCCGCCCCGCGCGGTTCCCACGACGCTGGTCCTGGATAAGCAAGGACGCGTCAGCGCCCGCATCCTCGGAGCAACCCAGAAGGGCACACTGAAGGCCCTGATCACCTCAGCCGCGGCCGGAACCTGAACCGGCCACCGCCGGCAACAATGAAGGACACACCCATGTCGACCACCACACCCCTGGCCGGGACTGGCCCCGTCGGGGACACCGCCCCGGCGGCCGCCAGAGACGCCGCACCCGTGCTGATGACCCGCGACAGGCCCCTCGGCTGGCTTCTCGTCGTCACCGGAGCCCTTGGCTGGCTGGCCTCCGGGATCCTGGTCCTGGAGAAACTCCAAAAACTGAGCAACCCCGGGTATGAGACCGTCTGCGACATCAACCCGTGGATCTCCTGCGGCCAGGTCATGCAAACCTGGCAAAGTTCGGTCTTCGGGTTCCCGAACATGTTCATCGGTATCGTGGCGTTCGCCGTCATCATCACCGCCGGCATGGGCCTGCTGTCCGGGGCGGTCTTCGCGCGCTGGTATTGGCTCGGACTCCAAGCCGGTGTCACGCTGGGCTTCGCCTTCGTCATTTGGCTCTGGTCCCAGGCACTGTACGCGATCCACGTCCTGTGCCCGTTCTGCATGGTCGTCTGGGCGGTGATGATTCCGCTGTTCGTTTGGGTCACCGCACGGAACATCACCCACGGCATCATCACCATCCCAGCCCGGGCGGCGCGCGTCGTCGGCGAATCGGGCTGGGTCGTGACCGCTCTGCTCTACGTCGCCGTCGCTGCGAGCATTTTCTTCGCCTTCCTCCACGTCTTCGTGGGCACCCCCGGCCTTTAGCAGCCCCACCCCCCGCTGCGCGGCAGCCATCGAGGGAATCTCCTGTGACGGACAGGGTCCGTCCCGACCAAGGACCACGGCGCATGGAGCAGAAGCAACGCCCGGATCACCACCGTCCCGGACCGCGGCCGGTCCCAGGGCCCAACCGGCCCACCGTCCTCACCGGACTGCGTGATTTCGTCGACTCGATCGCGAACACGTCCCCGGCCCGTCTGGCGTTCACGGTCTTCGTTTTCGTGATTCTGCTCTTTACCGGCCTGCTGTCCTTGCCGGCTTCCTCCGCATCGGGTGAAGCCACGCCCCTGCACCAGGCCATGTTCACCGCAGTGTCAAGCGTCTGCGTCACGGGCCTGACCGTCGTCTCAACAGCCACGCACTGGTCCTTCTTCGGGCAACTGGTCATCCTCATAGGCATCTTCGTGGGTGGTTTGGGTACCTTGACCCTCGCCTCCCTGCTGGCCCTCATGGTCAGCAAGCGGCTTGGCGTCCGCGGCAAACTCATTGCCCAGGAAGCCATGAACAACGCGGGCCGGCTCGGTGAAGTGGGTACCCTCCTGCGGATCGTCATTGTCACGTCCGTGGTGATCGAGGCCGCCCTTGCCCTGGCTCTGATTCCCCGGTTCATGCTCCTGGGCGAACCGTTCTGGCAGTCGGTCTGGCACGGGGTGTTCTACTCGATTTCCTCCTTCAACAACGCCGGCTTCACGCCCCACTCGGACGGCATTGTCCCCTACGAGACAGACCTCTGGATCCTCATCCCGCTCATGCTGGGAGTGTTCCTGGGCAGCCTCGGCTTTCCCGTGGTGATGGTCCTCCAGCAGAACGGCCTGAACTGGAAGAAGTGGAACCTCCACACCAAGCTCACCATCCAGGTGTCCTTCATCCTGCTGCTGGCCGGAACGGTCCTCTGGGCTTTGATGGAGTGGGACAACGTGCGGACCATCGGCACCATGCCGGCCGGCGAGAAGGTTGTCCATTCGCTGTTCGCCTCCGTGATGACACGGTCCGGCGGGTTCAACCTGGTGGACCAGAACCAGCTGGAGCCCACCACCATGCTGCTCACGGATGCGCTCATGTTCGCCGGCGGCGGTTCCGCTTCCACGGCCGGTGGCATCAAAGTGACCACCATTGCCGTCATGTTCCTCGCCATTGTGGCCGAGGCCCGCGGTGACGCCGACGTCAAGGTCTACGGCCGCACCATCCCCCAAGGCACCATGCGGGTGGCCATCTCGGTCATCGTTGCCGGAGCCACCCTGGTTTCCGTTGCAGCTTTCTTGTTGCTTTCCATCAGCGGCGCTTCACTGGACAGGGTGCTCTTTGAAACCATTTCCGCCTTTGCCACCGTGGGACTGAGCACCAACCTCAGTGCCGAGCTGCCGCCGTCGGGCGTTTACGTCCTCACAGCCCTCATGTTCGCCGGCCGGTTGGGCACGGTCACCCTTGCTGCGGGTTTGGCTCTGCGCCAGCGCAGCCAACTGTTCCACTACCCGGAAGAGCGGCCCATCATTGGCTGAGAACCTGACGGCAGACGCCGAAGCCAGGGGTTAGAGCCATCCCTGGGGGTTGACGGTCTGCCCGTTGAGCAGGACCTCAAAGTGCAGGTGGCAGCCGGTGGAGTTTCCGGTGGTCCCGGCCGCTGCGATCCGTTGACCCGCACCGACGGTCGCGCCCACCGCGGTTTCGATGGCGGCCAGGTGGTTGTAGGTGCTTTTGAGTCCGTTGCCGTGGTCGACCACGATCCGGTTTCCGCCGCCATAGGGTGACCAGCCGGCCTCCACAACAGTCCCGGCGCCAGCAGCGAACACAGCGGTTTGGCAGGCCGCGACGAGATCCTGGCCCGTGTGAAGTTCACCGGTTCCGGTGATCGGGCTGGTTCGGATGCCAAACGGCGACGCAATGGACATGCTGGCCAACGGCGCTCCGAGCCGGCCCGAGGAAGCAGCAGGGGACGTACTGGCTGCCTTGGGTGCAGCCACAGCCCCGGCAGCCGCTACCGGCGCCTTCGCGGGCGGGGCCGCCTTGGTGGTGACGCCCGGGCGTTCGAAACTGATCGAGGCCCCCGCCGAGGCCTGCACCGGCGCGGCCGTTGCCGCGGAAGCTGCCACCTGTTCGGTGGTGGCGGTGGGAGCCGGGTTGGCGTGGGCGGCGGTCAGCGCGACGGTGAGGACCGTGGCCACGCCCAGGGTCGTCGCGGCTGTCACCTGTTTGCCCCGGCTCCAGGTCATGCCGCTGGCTGAGGCGTGGCGGGGTGTTCGGGTGGCCGCGGTCCGGGAGGCCGGCAACGCCATGATGGCGGTGGTGGGTTTCCGGCGGCGGCCATGGGGAGATGAAGATGCCACGCAAGGATCCTTTCGATCCGCCTGCGAAGTTAGCTGTCGGGTTCGGGCCAAGGAACAAGCCCGGCCGTGCATCGAGTGCCCTCTGGCCTTCGACGAACGGCTTCACCCCAAGGCAGACTGGCTGCCGGTTCTGGGTCCTCCACCCCCGCCGCGGAAAAAGATCGTTGATCAATGCCACCGGCGGGGTTCAGCGTGCGGCATCAAAGGCTTTTATTACAGAAAAACCTGAATCAATAGTAGCGACAAAGCCCGATCGTTACAATTCCGTGACCAGGGCACTCCATGGCGTGTCACGACCGGCCGGGTGTCCTCGCTCGGGATCCACCATACCTGAAGGGATCTTCAGATGATCAGTCGAGGTGGCCCTCGAGTCCTTCGTGTCCGGCGTCCCGGTCAAAGGCCCAGGGAGTCCAGCAGGGCATCTTCCTCTTCGGCTCCCCGGCGGGCTCGCCGGGGCCGCGTGGAGCGGACTTCCCCCTGGTCTTGACCGTCGGCTTGGTCGTGTTCCTCGGCCCTGATGCGGGCGTGTTGCCGGGCCATGTAGCCGAAGCCGACGAAAGCCAGGACCCCGAAGGTGATCCATTGCAGGGCGTAGGAAAGATTGGATCCTTCCTTCACGGCCGGGGCGGCCAGGGGCTGCGGCACGTTTCCCGGCTGCGGGGATTCGGAGGCCATCAGGCCATAGCTACCGGTCATGAGGGGGTAACCGATTTCCTGCTGGTAGCCGGCCAGGTCGATGCTGGCCAGCTGGCCGGCGGGAGCGTCACGGCCCAGGTCAGGTTCGGCCGGTTTGATCCTCACCACGGCAGCCACCTGCCCTTCCGGTGGGGCGGGCACGCTGTCCGGGTAACCGGGGCGTTGGTTCCCGATCGGCAGCCACCCTCTGTTGATGACGATGGTTTCGCCGGTGGCGAGCCGGAAGGGAACGACGACTTCGTAGCCGGGCGCGGAATTGTTGGGCCGGTTGCGGATGATCCGCTGGTCCCGGGGCAGGTAGCGGCCTTCCACGGCTACGGTCATCCATTTGGCATCGGGTGCGGGATTGTTGAAGTGTGCCCGGGCCTCAGCGAAGGGAACCGGTGGCTTGTCGTAGTTCTCCTGGACCCGGCGGATCTCCGCGACCGCCTGGTTCCGGCGGTCCATTTGCCAGTTTCCCAGGGCAAGGCAGGCCGCGGCGAAGGCCGCGGCGGCCAGGAGGTATCCCGCCCAGCGCCAGGACAGCAGAAAGCGGTAACTCACGGGGCGTCCTCCTGTCCCCAGTGCCGGGTCAGCAGCGAGCGGATGGCTGTTGCTTCCGGGGCCAGCCGGTGGTCCTCGCCACGGGCCAGGAGGCCGTATTCGACCATGGTCCTGCCATCCTCGGTGTTCCCGGCCCGGACCCAGACACGGCGCCGGTTGATGTACAGGGAGATGATCAGTCCGAGCACGGCGAGGCCGGAGAACACCAGAACCCCTGCCTGGCCGGGGTCGCTGCGGACGTCGACGCCGATGTAGCGCTTGAGGCCGTCGAAGCTGATGCTTCCCTTGCCCTCGGGCAGCGTATAGGTGGCCCCGGGGCCCAGCGTGATGCCTTTGGCGGGGAGGTCGCGGCCGTTGAGCTGGGTCAGGTTCTTCACGTCCAGGCTGTACACGTTTTGAGGTTGCCCGGTATCCAGCCCGAGGTCTCCGTAATAGGAATTCAGGTTCAATTGGGGGTTGAACGGGTCCGGATCGAAGCTGTAGGCCACGCCCGCCTCGTTGGTGACCGCCGAGGGCAGAAAGAATCCGACGAACCCCAGCTGGGAGGGGGCCGCGTCGGGGGCTTTGATCACGACGGTGGAAGTGTAGACGCCGTCGTTGGGGATGGAGACCACAGGGCCGCTGAAGGCGGTCTTTCCGGTGCCGTCCTTGATGGTGACGACGGGTGCGTAGCCGTTGCCCACCAGGAACATTCCGGTAGCGCCGAAATAGACCGGTTCGTTGACTTTCAGGATCTGCTGCCGCGTTGTGCCCTCCGCGCCGTCCTTGGTGGTCAAGGTGGCGGTGAAGTCAATCGGCTGGCCGAACTGTTTGGTTGATTCACGGTCGAAGCGGACATCGAAGTTTTCCAGGGTGACGGCGAACGGGGCAAGGGTGGCGGCGTCGAAATTGGTCCCCGGGGTGAAGGCATCGTAGCTGACCAGGGTGTTGACGAAGGTACCGCCCTCGATAATGATTTTTTGTCCGCGGTAGCCGAACATCCCACCGATCGCGACGCAGACCAGCACCCCGATCAACGAGGTGTGGAAGAGCAGGTTCCCGGCTTCCCTCAGGTAACCGCGTTCGGCTCCCACGGAGGGCAGGTCCCCGTCAGCGTCGCGGACGTGGACGCGGTAGCCGCGCTCCTTGAGCAGCCTGGCGGCGTCAGTGACCGCTTGTGCCGCCGGAACCGCGGCGTCGGCGGGCAGGATGAGGGTCCCGTAGTGGGGCAGCCGGGAGAGCCGATTGGGAGTGCGCGGTGGTTGTGAGCGCAGGGCCTTGTAGTGGGCCCTGGCCCGCGGGGTAACGCAACCGATCAACGACAGGAAGAGCAGGAGGTAGATGGCGGAGAACCAGGCGGAGGCATAGACGTCGAACAGTTGCAGCGCGTCGAGGATTTCACCGTATTCAGGGTTGTCTTTGATGTAGCGGGTCACCAGGGCCGGGTTGGCCGGGCGTTGGGGAAACAACGATCCCGGGACGGCGGCGATGGCCAGCAGGAGCAGCAGGAACAGGGCCGTTCGCATGCTGGTCATCTGCCGCCAGGCCCAGCGCAGCATGCCCCTGGCGCCCAGCGGCGCCGTGACGGGCAGGGTTTCTGTGGTCCGGACGGGTCCCGGAGACTGGCGGGCCGTCATCGTTCGCGCACCGGGCGGTTGGCCAGCTGGCGCAGGTACTCGTTGTAGGCATCTAGGTCCGGGTCCCCTGCCACCGCGGCGCTCCGGTCGGCTTTGACCCATCCCCGGGCCTCCTCGCGCTGCCAGCGCACGAGGATGAACATCAGCAACAGCACCCCGGGCAGTTCCCCGTAGGACCAGGCCAGGCCGCCGGCCAGACCCTGGTCCGCCATGACGTCGAGGTTCCAGCTGGCCGGCGGGTTCGCGAAGAAACGGACCATGGGCGCGGTGGCCATCATGATCACGACACCGAAGAAGGCGTGTAACGGCATTTCGGCGAAGATGTCCAGCATCCTGCCGAAATGTGTCTGGCGGGTGGGCAACGGATCCGCAGAAATCAGTGGGACGGTGAACAGGATACCGGAGGCAAGGAAGAGCAGTTCCAGGCCCACGTGGCCGTACCAGTTAGGCAGCAGCAGGTCAGCGATCCCGGAGAAATACACGCCGTAGAAGCTGAGCAAAAACAACGGCACCATGAAGGCGGGGTGGATGGCCAGCCTGCCCCAGCGGGAACGCAGCCCCCAGAGGGCAATCTTCAGGACCGGGGTTCCCAGACGGTTGTGCGGGGTGGCGCGCAGCAGCAGCGTTCCCGGCGACCCGATGACCAGCAATGGCGGGACGGCCATCATGAGTGTCAGTTGCTGGAACATGAAGATGGAGAACATCCGCAGGCCGTAGCCTTCGATGCCGGCACCCATGATGATGATGATGGCCAGGCAGCCGAACAGGAAGGAAATGGTGCGTACGACCGGCCAGTGCCGTCCCTGTCGCCAGAGCTTGATCGCCCCGGCCAGATACAAGAGCGCTGCCAGCAACGTCAGCGCGGGGATCAGCGGTACAGGTTGCAGGTTGGGGGAAAGGTATTCGCCCAGGGAGGGCGGCAGTGATGGCAGCCAGACGGGGCCGGCGACTCCCGGGTCATCCATGACTGGACTCCTGCCGGGCCGGTACCTGCCGCCGGGTGGGGGCTACTGGGTGCTGACGGCCTTGAGGCGCTCCTGGCCGGCGTGTCCGACGTGGGTCAGGCCGAGGTCCAGGAGCATGCGTACGTGCGCGTCGGCCAGGGAGTAGTAGGCCATGCGCCCGGCCCGGCGAACCTGCACGACGCGCGGTCCGCGCAGCAGGCGCAGCGCATGGGAGACACCGGATTCGCTCAGCCCGGTGGTTGCGGCCAGGTCGCACACGCACATCTCCCCTTCGAGCAGGGCGATGAGGATCCGGACCCTGCCCGGATCCGAAAGGAGTCCGAAGATCACGGCGAGATCGGTGACGTCGGATTCCTCGGGCATCCGTGACCGGACGGCCTCGACCTTGTCGGCGTCGACCAGACGGACGGCGCATTCGCTGCCCGACGGCGCGGGCGTGCTGCGGGCTGCCTGTATTGTTCCGGTCATTCATCAAGACTACCTCTACCTGCTAATGCTTCGCATTTGCCTTCGATCCCGCCGCTGCCGGACTGGACCAGGGCAGCGGTACGATTAAACGTCTGAATAACTCTACAGATAATCTGGAATCGTGCCGGACCCGTGTCGGTGCGACTTGGCCCCGCTCAGTGATGCGGGGTCAGGCCCGGATCACCAGTAAGGACTCAACGTGGCTTTGAAGGCCCCCGCCGCCGGCGGCAGTGCCGCCGTCTCGCCGAAATTGCGCTGGCTGGCGGTGGCCGGTGCGATTGCCGTGATCGTCGTTCTCTTGGCGACCGCCTATGGCAGGGGAAGTCTCCCGGCGGAGACCCGTGATCCGGGGGCATTGGTCCGTTGGGGTTACGGCGTGGCCCAGACCATGCAGAACGTTGCCGCTGCGGCCACGATTGGCGCCCTCATTTTCGCGGCCTTCATCGTTCCACCACTGGCCCGGGGCCGCCGCCGTGGCCTTTGCACCGACTCCCGCGGGCCGGACCTGTCGGCGGCGCAGCTGTCGGCCGAAGCCGAACACCCGGCCTTCTCGCGGATCATGGTCCTGGCCTCCGTGTCGAGCCTTGCCTGGACCGTGTCGGCGCTGGCCGTACTGGTTTTCAGCTTCTCGGACATCGCCGGCATCCCGCTCTCGGGCAGCGCGCAATTTGCCGCGCAACTGACCTCCTATGTCACGGAACTGCCCAATGGCGCCGCGTGGTTGTGGGTGGTCATCATTTCCGCGTCCGTTGCCACCCTGACCTTCGGAGTCCGGTCCGTGAACGGGTTGGCCCTGACGGCACTGCTGGCCCTGGGTGGACTGCTGCCGGTGGTGCTGATCGGTCACGCCGCCGGCGGGAGTGATCACGAGCAGGCGATCAACTCGCTGGGCCTGCACCTGGTCGGTGTATGTCTGTGGTTCGGCGGGTTGATTGCGCTGGCCGTGGGTGGAACCGCGCTGGGCAAGGACACCGCCGAGGTCCTTCGCAGGTTTTCCACCCTGGCCGGCTTCTCCTTCGCCCTCGTCGTGGCCTCGGGCATCGTCAACGCCACGATACGGATCGATTTCCCCTCAGGGCTCGCCTCCCCCTACGGGGTGCTGCTGATGGCCAAGACGGCCGCAGCCATCGCACTGGGAGCCATTGGCCTGCTGCACCGCAAACGCCTCATCCCGGCGCTGAGCGTGAAATCCGGAAACGGAAAGTCCACTGCGCTCTTGTGGCGGTTCATCGTCGTCGAGCTGCTGATCATGGGTGCGGTCAGCGGCCTGGCCGCCGCGCTCAGCCGCACCCCGCCACCGGCGGGGGAAGACATCCGCCCCGCCCTGACCAAAGCAGAAATCCTGACCGGATATCTGCTTCCACCCGAACTGACGCCAGAGCGCTGGTTTACCATCTGGCGCCCGGACTGGCTGTGGATTGCCTTCGCCGTCCTGGCCGCGTACCTCTACCTGGCCGGAGCCCGGCGGCTGCGCCGCCGCGGGGACGCCTGGCCCTGGGCCCGGAGCGTACTCTGGCTGATCGGGCTGGTTGCCCTGGTGTTCTTCACCTCTGGCGGGCCCTCGGTTTACGGGCGGATCCTGTTCAGCGCCCACATGCTCGACCATATGGCGCTGACCATGATCGTCCCGGTCTTCCTGGTCCTCGGCTCCCCCGTCACCTTGGCCCTGCGTGCCATGAAACCGCGGAAGGACGGCTCCAGGGGTCCACGCGAGTGGACCATGGTCGTGGTCCATTCCAAGGTGGCCGCCGTCGTGACGCACCCGCTTTTTGTTGCCGCCAACTTCGCCGGCTCCATCGTGCTGTTCTACTATTCCGATGCCTTTGGCTTCGCCCTGCGCGAGCATGTTGGCCACGAACTGATGACCGTGCACTTCCTGATCACCGGATACCTGTTCGTCCTGTCCATGATCGGAACCGATCCGATCCCCCGCAGGGCCCCGTACCCGCTCCGGCTGCTCCTGCTTCTGGCCACCATGGCTTTCCACGCTTTCTTCGGTGTCACCCTGATGGGATCGACCACTCTGATCCAGCCTGAATGGTTTACGGAACTGGGCCGTGAATGGGGCGCATCGGCGCTCGATGACCAGCAGATGGCCGGTGCCATCACCTGGGGCATCGGCGAAATACCAACCCTGCTCATCGCCGTCGGCGTGGCGGTCATGTGGTCACGTTCGGACGCCCGCGAAACGCGCCGCAGCGACCGGGCGGCTGCGCGGACCAACGACGCCGACCTCGACGCCTACAACGCCATGCTTGCCCGACTGGAGGAACGCGACGAGAGGAGCCAGCGCCATGGCGGCCGAGGCTGACCCAGACGACAAACATGACATGTATAGTACAGAATGTTCTGAATCCAGATGTTCCTGTACTATCGCGGGTATGCGGATCCTTTCGACAATCGACGTCATGGCCCGGTTCGGCAAGGCCCTGGCTGACCCGACGCGTGCAGCGGTGCTGCAGGAACTCAAGGACGGGCCGGCTTTCCCTGCCGATTTGGCCGAGACCATTGGTGTCAGCCGGCAGATCCTGTCCAACCACCTGGCCTGTCTTCGTGACTGTGGCCTGGTCGCTGCCGAACCTGTTGGTCGGCGCATCCGGTACGAACTCGCCGACGCAAGGCTCGGCCACGCCCTGAATGACCTGCTGGACACCATTTTGTCGGTCGACCCGGCGGGCGATTGTGTCGATCCCGGGTCCGCCCCGTCCACGGAAGCGCGTTCCGCCGCTTCCCACGATCCTTTGGAGGTCCGCCATGAGCGGTCATGACCACGACCACGCGGCTGAGGCTACCGCGCGGCGCGGCAAACTGATCACGGTCTTCGCCATCACGTTCACCGTGATGATCGCCGAGATCATCGGCTCCGTGCTCACCGGCAGCCTGGCGCTGCTGGCTGACGCGGGGCACATGTTCACCGATTCAGCCGGCCTGCTGATAGCACTGATCGCAGCCTCCCTGGCCTTGAAACCAGCCACCCTGCAACGGACCTGGGGTTACAAGCGGGCCGAAATCATTGCTGCCGCGGGACAGGCGGCGCTGCTGCTGGCCGTGGGCGGCTTTGTCATCGTCGAAGGCATCCGGCGCCTCTTCGAGCCCCCCGAAGTCGGCGAATCCATGATGCTCTGGTTCGGCATCATCGGCTTGGCGGGCAACGCGGTGGGCCTGCTCATCCTGGCCTCCGGACGGAACCACAACTTCAACATGAAGGCCGCCTTCCTTGAAGTCCTCAACGACGCGCTGGGCTCTATTGCCGTCATCACCGCCGCCATCATCATTGCCGTGACCGGGTGGCTGCAAGCCGACGCGCTTGTGTCCTTGCTCATCGGGGTCCTCATTATCCCGCGTACCATCAAACTGCTGCGTGACACTGTCAGCGTCCTGATGGAATCCACTCCCAAGGGCCTGGACCTGGCCCTTGTCCGTGAGCACATCCTGGCCCTGCCGCACGTGATCGATGTCCATGATCTCCACGCCTCCCTGGTCGCTTCCGGAACACCCGTCCTGTCAGCTCACGTGACAGTGGAAGACAACTGCATGATTGACGGGCACGCAGCCACGATCCTGGCGGACCTGCAGGATTGCGTGGCAAAGCACTTCGACATCAGCGTCGAACACTCCACCTTCCAGATCGAGCCCGCCGCCCACCGCGACCAGGAAAGCATCCACCACTGATGACACAAACAAAAACGCCTCCCCCGCCCATGGACACTGCCAAGAAGGCCCGGATCTTCATCTGGGTACTGCTCGGTGTCCTCGTCACCATCGGCGTGATCTGGTACACCGTTTTCTCCCTCACCAAACCCGACCCCACCGCCGCCGCACCAGCCGCCGAAGCCCAACTCGTTCGGGACGACAGCCACCGCGTCACCGCCCCGGTCACCGAGAAGGCCCAACTGGTCGAGTTCCTTGACTTCGAATGCGAGGCATGCCTCGCAGCCCAACCCCTGGTCGAGGAACTGAAGAAGGAATTCGGGGACCGCATCACGTTCGTCAACCGCTACTTCCCGCTCCCGGCGCACAAGAACTCCGCCAACGCCGCACTGGCCGTGGAGGCCGCAGCACAACAAGGCAAGTACGAGCAGATGTATGCCAAGATGTTCGAAACCCAGTCCCAATGGGGTGAGAAGACCGACTCCCAGGCACCCCTGTTCCGGACCTTCGCCCAGGAACTTGGCCTCGACCTGGCCGCCTACGACACCGCGGTGGCCGATGACAAAACCAAGGAACGCATCAGGAAAGACATCGCCGACGGCACAGCGCTTGGCGTCAAAGGCACTCCCACGTTCTTCCTCAACGGCGAAATGCTCACCCTGAACTCCAAGGAACAATTCCGGCAACTACTCGCCGACGCGGCCAAGTAACAGGCCCACCCCTCGGACGGGCCTGCCCAAGCTCCGCGGCCCGTCCCTATCCTTGACCCACCTGACCAAACCCGCTGAAAGGACCGGTGCGACGATGAAAGCTGTACGCGCACCGTTCCTTCTGCCCCGCGCCGCCGGTGTCGCCCTGACGGTCCTTGTGCTGGCCGCGGCGGCCCACGTCCTGGCAGGAGGCGAACTGCCCGCCCTGCCGGTCCTGTCAGCCCTGGCGGCAGTGGTGACCCTGACGGCCGTCGTCCTGGCCGGACGGAAAATGACGACACCGGTACTGGCCGCGTACCTGGGCATCTGCCAGGCCGCCCTGCACCTGGCCTTCTCCGCCCTCTCAGGACCCGGCACCCCGGTAAATGACCTTTCCGGGCACCACCCTGCGGTGCTTGGTCCGGGCCCCGGCGGCGGAGGTGTGCCCGGGGTCCACGATCATCTCAGCGCGGACATGAGCGCCGGGATGCTCGCCATGCACGTCGCAGCCGTCATGGCCACGGCACTGGTGATGGCCAAGGGCGAAGCCGCAGTTTGGGCTTTGGCTTCCTGGCTGCGGCCGTTGGTGGACCCACCCGCGGCGGTTTCGATCAGGACACCGCATTTTGTCGTTCAGGCTGATGCAGACCTTCTTCGGTTGCGGCCCGGGAGGCCGGAACGGCCGCCGGCGCGGGGACCACCCTGGCCCGCCGCCGCCTTCACGCCCTGAGCCATGGGTTCGGGGCGTTGCTCGCGCGCACACTCGCAAGCCGCCATCTCACCGAACAGAAATGCAGAACACCATGAATCCCCGAAACAAACGACGCTTCCGCCTGCGCCTGGCACTCGCCGCCGCAGTGCTGCTCCCGGCCTTGTCGGCAGCGCCGGCCATGGCCCACGACGCCCTAGAGTCCACCGTCCCGGCCGCTGACACTACAGTCACCACGGCTCCAGGCGTGGTATCCCTGACGCTCTCCGAGCCTCCGATGGACGCAAGCCAGCTCAACCTCAGCGTCATTACCGTCACCGACGAGGCAGGAAAAACGCTCAGCGACGGCAAAGTCACCGTCGAGGGAGCGACCATCTCCACCGCCATCACAGCCGGGACCAACGGCCCCTACAAGGTTCTGTGGAGGACAGTCTCTTCCGACGTCCACCCGATCGAAGGCACCTACACCTTCACCGTCCAAGACCCGGCACAGGCCGTCACAGCCACACCGTCCGCGGCACCGACACCGACGCCAACGGCGACTGAAAGCGCAACTCCGGCCGCAGCCACGAATCAGTCGCCGCCAGAAGCTGCGCGGCCTGACGACTCGAACGCTCCCATGGCGGTAGGAATCGCAGCAGCCATCCTCGCGGTAGCGGCAGTGGTTTTCTTCATCGCCCGTAAGCGCCGGGACAAAACACCAGCCCAGTAATACCGCTGCTCACAACGGCCGGCGCCCGTCAGACCGCAAAACCCCGGGTCTGGCGGGCGATCGTGTTTATTCCAACGTTGCCGATGCGCGCCGGCGTGCCACGGCGCGCGAGATCACGGCAGCGATGACTCCCGCGACCATGACCAGCAGGGAAGCCAAGCCGACATAAAACACGACATTGGAAAGACCAGACGGCGCTGATGAACCATCCACAACGGCCATGATGCTAAGCCAGTACGCGACCGTGGCGAGCACCCATAAAACGCCGGCAGCAGCCGTCAGCCACGTCCAGTGCGAAAACCACGACCGACGGTGCCCGTAAGAGAAGGCAACGGCTATCGCCACCACACCAGCCACAGCAAGCAGCTGCAATCCAAAAACGTACGGCCCGGCAAAGAGCCCCACAGGCACACACAGACCACCCACGAGCACGAGCCGCCGCGCAGCCAGTGGCATCCTGGCGGCCTCGGTCACTGGTACAGACGCACTTGCATCAGGCTCTGGGGACATCCTCTAGCAACTCCTCGGGGAAATAACGGCGCCACTACCGACTCCGTTGGAAGACACTGGGCGCGTCTCAGGAGCCAAACGACCCCATCAGCCCAATATATGAACATACTTTCATATAGTTGGCCGCCGGATCACCCTGACAAAACCAAGAGGCAGGGTCACGGAACAGTTCACCCTACGTATCCTGTGCAGGCTCGCCAGTGTTCGGGGCCTCGACCGTCATGATCGGTTTGAGAGCGGTGACACGATCAGGGGGTCAGGATCTAGCGACAGTGGTCCTTCGCTGGGGATGGCTGCTCGACTCCCTCAGCCATGGCACCACCAACCAGGCCGATGCTTGCAGGGTGTGGGTCCACGTTTTCCGGTACCGTGCGATAGCGCTCAGGCCGCGTCAGGTCACACAGGCCCGGCAGTCGAGTGCCATTCGGGCAATACCAGGAACCGGTCGGGCTAATCCGTGCCCAGGTCCGAGACGGCCTCCACGCTGCCGCCGCGGAGCCGGTGTGTCTCATGCAGTTTCGCGAGCCGCTCCGGGTCGTTGAGTAGGTCATCGGGTACGTCCACGATCTGGGCGGTTTGCCCCTCAAGGGGCTGGATCTCGTGCCAGAGTGGTGGCCCTTCGCCCTCAACGGACGGTACTGGGCCCGGCTCCGGGCCTATGGCGAGAATCTTGCCGTTCTCGTCGCTGATGACGGTACATTTCATGGTGCTCCCCTAGCGCAGCGCTGTGATCAGGAGACGGTAGCTGGCGCCGTATGAGCTCTCAGCTCGCAAATCAGCGAAATACGTGAGCCTGTCACGGCTTTGGCTGAATCCGTTGCTGAGCGTCGTCACGCCACCTGTTGACGTCACTATCGAAGGTGGCATGGCAACAGCCAGGATGGCGGGCCCGAAAGCGCGATCCTCCCACCAGAAGGAGTGACGGACGGTCGCTCCAGGTGCAATGTAATTGCCGAGAATCCCACCTTGTGGGAGGAACCATTGATTCATTGTGAAACCTCTTGCTAGATCCGGGACATGGGCAGCGCGGTAGTTAGACCTTGGCACCGGCAGTCCGCGATGACAAGACCCAGATCTTCTCTGCACTTCGGTTCCAAACCGAGCGCAGCGAGAAGACCCGGGCCACAGGACTTCGTCGCGTTATGTCAGCGCCTCCGAAGCTGCCGTCATGAGCCTGGACGTATCAACCCACGGCTTTGCCAGTCTTGAATCAACTCACCTGCGCCCGCGGAGTTGTCTCACGCCCCTACCGGTAGGTCGCGACCCTGAACTCCTCTACTTCGGTAGGACGGGCCGCCTTTCGAGTTCCGCTCTATGGGTTTCGTGGCATCGCCGATGGAGTCAGAACCGTAGAATCCTTAAGTGCTTGCGATACTGGGTACTGCAGTGACTGTGACAGGTTTGGATGGCCCCGGTAGGACGGTTATTTCTGGCCCCACTTCGTGACTTGCCGGGGTTTCGTGACGGTTATATGTGGCCCCACCTTCAACGTTGTTTTCATCAGTGGATGGATGCGGCGGAGGGTTGGTCCGGATGGAGTCAAGGGTGGAGTTGTTCGCGCGGATTCGACGGGATGCCCGGGTTGAGGGTTTGTCTGTTCGTGCGTTGGCGGTCCGTCATAAGGTGCACCGTAGAACGGTTCGCCAGGCGTTGGAGGCGGCTGCTCCTCCGGAGCGAAAGCCGAGGCGGGGTGTTGCGTGGCGGTTGGAGCCGTTCAAGGGCGCGATCGACGAAATGCTTATCGGTGACACGACTGCGCCTCGGAAGCAGCGGCATACGGCCCGGAGGATTCTGGCCCGGCTGATAGAGGAGCACGGAGCGACCGAGCTGTCGTATTCCACGGTGAGGGATTACGTGCGGGTCCGTCGGGCGCAGATCGATGTCGAGGCTGGACGCAGGGTAGAGGTATTCGTTCCGCAGGAACATGCACCTGGGGCTGAAGCGGAGGTTGATTTCGGCGAGGTCTTCGTCGTGCTCAACGGAGAGAAGACCAAGTGCCACATGTTCGTGTTCCGGCTATCCCATTCGGGGAAGTCCATTCATCGGGTGTATCCGACCCAGGCCCAGGAAGCCTTTCTTGAGGGCCATATCGAGGCGTTCAATGAGATCGGCGGTGTCCCGGTCAAGCACATCCGCTATGACAACCTCACGAGCGCTGTTACTTCGGTGTTGTTCGGGCAGGGCAGGAACCGGCAGGAGAACGATCGTTGGGTGTTGTTTCGGTCTCACTATGGGTTCGATGCCTTTTATTGCCAGCCAGGTATTGCCGGGGCGCATGAAAAGGGTGGGGTTGAAGGAGAAGTTGGGTGGTTCCGCCGGAACCGGCTCACCCCGATGCCAGTCGTTTCGTCCCTGGATGAGCTCAACAGCAGGATCAAGGGTTGGGAATTACTGGACGAGGGCCGCCGGATCAATGACAGGATCAGGACCATTGGTCAGGATTTCGCTGCGGAGCAGTCTTGTTTGGCGTCGTTGCCGGTTGAGGTTTTTGATCCTGGTCTGGTGCTGAGTCCGCGGGTGGATCGTTCCTCGATGGTGACCGTTCGGATGGTGAAGTACTCGGTTCCTGCGCGGTTCATTGGGCGCCGTGTGAGGGTGTCGTTGCGTGCTTCGGAGGTCGTGATTTTCGATGGTCTCGTGGTGGTGGCCAGGCATCAGAGGATCGCTGCCCGGACAGGGTGTTCGGTTCAGTTGGATCACTATCTGGAGGTCTTGAAGACCAAGCCCGGCGCGTTCCCGGGTTCCACGGCTCTGGCGCGGGCGCGGGAGTGCGGCGCGTTCACCAGTGCTCATGAAGCATTCTGGGGCGCCTCGCGGAGGGTCAACGGCGATGCTGATGGGACCCGGGAACTGATTGATGTGCTGTTGCTGCATCGTTGCATGGACGCCGGTGACGTCGAAGCGGGGATCATTGCCGCTCTTGCTGTGGGGGCGGTCAGCGCCGATGTCGTCGCGGTCGAAGCCCGCCGGCACGCCGCCGAAGCCACCTCGGCGGGTGGGGCCAATACGGGCCGTCATCTCGGTCCACCCGCGGTCCGGGAAGTGCAACGGGTTGTCAGCCTGACTCAGCGCCGCCTGATGGACCCGGCTGCCGTCATCGCTGGGCTGCCACACGATACCCGACCGCTGCCCACGGTCAACGCCTATGACGAACTGCTCGCAAAGCGCAGCTCACACACCACCGAACAGGGATCAGCGTCGAAGGAGAACATCTCATGAGTCCCACCGCACCGGCCGCCACCATCACCCCGACGCTACGCCGGCGGCGCGGCCTGACCGAACAAGCGGCGATCGCGGCCGTGGACCAGGCCTGCCGCCGGCTCCGCCTGCCTACCGTCCGGGCCGTGTTGAACGAAGCCCTCAGCGTTGCCGGGAAGGAACAGCTCACTTATAAGGGGTTCCTGGCCGAACTGCTGCTGGCAGAATGCGACGACCGGGACAGGCGGTCCTCGATCCGCAGGGTGAAAGCTGCTAACTTCCCGCGGAACAAATGGCTTGGGGATTTCGATTTCGACGCCAACCCGAACATCAACCCCGCCACGATCCACACCCTCGCGACCGGGGACTGGATCCGCAAAGGCGCCCCGCTCTGCCTAATCGGCGATTCCGGGACCGGCAAATCCCACCTGCTGATCGGGTTGGGCACGGCCGCCGCCGAACAGGGCTACAGAGTTAAGTACACGCTCGCGACACGTCTCGTGAACGAGCTCGTCGAAGCCTCCGACGAAAAGGTCCTGGCCAAGACGATCGCCCGCTACGGCAGGGTCGATCTGCTCTGCATCGATGAGCTCGGCTACATGGAACTGGATCGCCGCGGCGCCGAGCTGCTGTTCCAGGTCCTGACCGAGCGCGAAGAGAAGAATTCGATTGCGATCGCCTCCAATGAATCATTTTCGGGCTGGACCAAAACGTTCACGGACCCAAGACTCTGCGCCGCGATCGTGGACCGGTTGACCTTCAACGGAACGATCATTGAAACCGGCACCGATTCCTACCGCCTCGCCCACACCCTGGCCCAACAAACCGCAGGCTAGCCAGAGATCGGTCACCACCCGGGTTGAATAGGGCACTGAATCTGTCGGTGGGGGCGGCTCCCGACGCAACAAGTTCACAGCTGCAGAACGATAACATCCCTTTCGTGGGCTATCATCGACATATGGCGATTGAATTTGTGGATCCTGACGATGCCTGCGGTCAGCTTGATCCGGCGGCAGCACTGTTCCATTCCCTCAGCGACCCGACGCGGCTGAGTATCGTGAAGCGCATGGCCGGCGGTGAGGTGCGGGTCGGTGACCTGACCGGGGAGTTGGGCCTGGCCCAGTCCACGGTCTCTGCCCATGTTGCCTGCCTGCGTGATTGCGGTCTGGTTGAGGGGCGGGTGCAGGGCCGCAGCGTCTATTACTCGCTGTCCCGTCCGGAACTGATGGACATGCTCGCCCAGGCCGAGGTCCTCCTGGCCGCCACCGGCAACGCGGTTAGCCTGTGCCCGAACTACGGTGCCGGAAGCACCAGCCCGGTCCCGACGAAGGAGAACGCACGATGAGTGATGCCTGCGGCTGCAGCGACGAGAAAACCGGGACCGAAGAAGTCGGGGAAGCTGTTGGGTTCTGGCAGGTCAGTGAGATCCGGGCGGCGGCCGTCTCCGGTGTGCTGCTCGTGGCGGGGTGGATCGCTTCCCTGACCGGCGGGCCGGCGTGGCTGACGCTTCCTCTGGAAATCATCGCGCTGCTCGTTGCGGCCTGGACGTTCGTGCCTTCCACCCTGCGGCGCCTGGTCAGAGGCAGGATCGGGGTTGGGACCCTGATGACGATCGCCGCCGCCGGCGCCGTCGCCCTCGGGGAGTTCGAGGAAGCGGCCATGTTGGCCTTCCTTTACGCCATCTCCGAAGGGTTGGAGGAATACTCGCTGGCCAAAACGCGCCGCGGCCTGCGGGCGCTGCTGGATCTGGTCCCGGCCGAAGCGACCGTCCTGCGCAACGGCGCAGAAGTCACCATCGACCCGGCAGAACTCGTCCCCGGCGACCGGATGGTGGTCAGGCCCGGGGAACGGCTGGCCACCGACGGCACGATCATCACCGGTCGCACGTCCCTGGACACCTCGGCCCTGACCGGCGAGTCCGTTCCAGTCGAAGCCGGCCCGGGAAACGAGGTCTTTGCCGGGTCGATCAATGGAACAGGCCCGCTCGAGGTTGAGGTGACCAGCACCGCGGAGAACAACTCACTGGCACGGATCGTGCATATCGTCGAGGCCGAGCAAAGCCGCAAGGGACCGGGCCAGCGCCTGGCCGACTCCATCGCCAAGAAACTCGTCCCCGGCATCCTGATCGCCGCCGCGCTGATCATCGTCTTCGGGTTCATCGTGGGCGAACCACTGTTGTGGTTCGAACGCGCCCTCGTCGTTCTGGTCGCCGCCTCACCCTGCGCCCTGGCGATCTCGGTGCCTGTCACCGTCGTCGCTTCCGTCGGGGCGGCCAGCCGCATCGGCGTGCTCATCAAGGGCGGAGGCGCCCTGGAAACCCTCGGCAAAATCCGCACCATCGCCCTGGACAAGACCGGAACCCTGACCCGGAACAAGCCCGCCGTGATCGACATCGCCGCGACGGGCACCGCGACCCGGGAACAGGTCCTGGCCCTCGCGGCCGGCCTGGAAGCCCGCAGCGAACACCCGCTCGCCCGCGCGATTCTGGCCGCCGCCACGGACCGGGCCGCCGTCACCGACGTGGACGCCGTCCCGGGCGCCGGCCTGGAAGGCCGGCTCGATGGCAGGACCGTCCGCCTCGGCCGCCCGGGCTGGATCAACGCCGGTCCGCTGAGCGCCAAGGTCGAGGCGATGCAACACGCCGGCGCGACCGCCGTCCTGATCGAGGACGACGGCCAAGTCATCGGTGCCGTCGCGGTCCGCGACGAGCTGCGCCCCGAAGCCCGCGAAGTCATCGCCCGGCTGAGCGCCTCCGGCTACACCACCGCCATGCTCACCGGAGACAACATCATCACCGCCACCGCCCTGGGCAAGGACGCGGGCATCACCGAAGTCCACGCCGACCTCCGCCCCGAAGACAAAGCCGAGATCATCCGCACGCTCAAGACCCGCCAGCCCACCGCCATGGTCGGCGACGGCGTCAACGACGCACCGGCACTGGCAACCGCGGACACCGGCATCGCCATGGGGGCCATGGGCACCGACGTCGCCATCGAAACCGCCGACATCGCCCTCATGGGCGAGGACCTGAACCACCTTCCCCAGGTCCTCGAGCACGCGCGCCGAACCAGGAGCATCATGCTCCAGAACGTGGGCCTGTCCCTGGCCCTGATCGGCGTGCTGATCCCGCTTGCGCTCTTCGGTCTGCTCGGCCTGGCCGCCGTGGTCCTCATCCACGAACTGGCCGAAATCGTCGTGATCGCCAACGGCGTCCGGGCAGGCCGGACCCGCCGCGACACGGCACTCAAAGCGCAGCCCACCGCAACCTTGGAACCGGCAGCGTGAGCGACGAAGCCCCAGTCCGGCCCGGTGGCGGGCCCGCCAGGACAGCCCACCTCCGGGTCAGGACAGCACTGCTCGTCTCGGCAGCAGGCCTGGCCGCCGCCGACCTGGCTGTGAAAACCGTGGCCGAAGCCCTGCTCTCGAACGACTCGACAATCGAACTGGGCCCACTCAACATCAGGCTTCTCTATAACCGCGGCGTCGCATTCAGCCTCGGAGCGGACCTGCCAACATGGGCCGTCATCGCCGCGACCGGCGTGATCATCACTGCCCTGCTCTGGTACACCCTGACCACCGCTCCATCCCTGACCGGCCCATCCCGCGCAGGAGCAGCCCTGCTGCTCGGAGGCGCACTCGGGAACTTCATCGACCGGCTCGACGGACAAGGCGTAGTGGACTACCTCCACACCGGCTGGTTCCCCACCTTCAACCTCGCTGACATATTCGTCACCACCGGCGTCGGGCTCCTCGTACTCGGCACACTCTTCGTGAAGCCGGCAGCCCCGGACAGGGCGAAAACAGAACCATAAGCGGTGGCCACCGCCCGGAACCTGACCCGCGAAAACGACCAGGCACAGGCCCCAGCCTGTGCTCCACACCCAACAGCCCGACAGCTCACCCCGACGAACAGCCACGCTCCTGAAACGGGGCCCGACCAGTGGTCCTGCACGCTATCGACATGCACAAACGCCCATTCCGCCCGTGAAAAGTGGGGCCAGAAATACCCGTCCCACCGGGGCCAACAAAGGTTGACATAGCCACTGCAGGAGCCTTCATCTCCTTGCCCCGCTATGACGTTGCCTTTGCTAGGGAACCCCGTAAGCAAGGAGGACCGTGGTGAGCAGTCAAGCGGAGGAGCGCCCGTTCCGCCCCGCACCTGAAACACCCTCACTGTTCCCTCCGGTCAACCCCGACCAGGAGCTGTTCGAAACCGCCGCGGGAACGCTGCGAATGCTGGCCGAACCGACCCGCCTGCACCTGCTCTGGCAACTTGCCCAAGGCCCAAAGACCGTGACCGAACTCGTCGACACGGCCACCATGCCACGCACCGTTGTCAGTCAGCACCTGGCCAAACTCCGCCTCAGCGGCCTGGTCGATACCCGCAAGGACGGCCGGCACGTCATCTACTCCCTCCAGGACGGACACATGGTCCGCCTGATCCAGGAAACCATCAACCACGCCGACCACCAGATCACCGGCGAACCCACCCACAACCCCTAACCAACCCCGAATAACGGGTCGATAGATCAGACCCTCGCAGTCCAGTCCTTGCATGCCACTCGGAGCGAACGCCGGGCGTACGGTCGTCCTGGGACTTTGCACCTGCATCGGCGCACCCCAGCCGTTCCTGCCAGTTCAGACAAATTGATAGCGCTCGAATTGAGCGAAAGCGGAGATGATCACGGCCACGACTCCCCGACTTCTCTGCTGGGATCCATCCCAAGGTCAGTGGTCTTTGATGTCGCGCGCTATGAAGCATCCAAGGGTTCCAAGAGACGACTGGCCTTCCTCCCAAGGCGATCAAGTTTCCAAAAACGCCAAGCCGCAGAACGGTGTTCTCTTCGGTCAAACTCACCCACACATCACCAAGGCGTACCATCGCTACTTCTTGTCCCATCAAACGCTGAACACAGCACAGTTGAGAAAACCTATGTGAGACAGTTTGCCTAGACGACGTCGAGCTCTAGAAAACCCGGACTCTTCTTCCGACTTACCCGAGACTTTTGGGTCTCACCAAAGGATCCTTTGATGCGACGTTAACCTGAGTCCTGTGAAGTCTGAGGGACTCTATTTCCTCTCCAATTCGCCGATGATTTTCATCATCTCTTCCGTGGCTTTCACGACGTTCAGAACCGGGCGAACGTGGGGGAAGAATGAATCCATGTGCTCCTGCTCTGCAGACCAGAGTAAGGAGACTCCTACGTACCCGAGGTACGACTGAGTCTCATACGCGCGCAACTCCCTGCCATCTGAGCTAACCCAAGCAAAGGTTGGGCGGAGCCAAAGCCCGTGAATTGGTGACCCTTGCGAGGCACCATATTTGCGCAGGAGCCACAACCCTTCATCTATGGTAAAGCAGAACCTTACGTTCTTGGCGGTGACGGCGCCGTTCAGAAACTCGAGCAAGCCCGCCGGGACGGGAAGGCCGTCGAGAACCATGCGTGATGCAAAGTGTTTGGCAAAGTACCGTCCGAGGTCGAGTTGCTTTCGTTCCCAATCGATACCAAATATGGCCTTCATGTCCAGACCTGGTGCGCCCCACAGACTGTCTGCGTTCTCCCATATGTAGGCGGAGTAAGTGTCATAGGCCCGATCGAAAGGCTGACTGCGGGTATCGTTGCACCGTCGGCAAAGGTCCATCTCAAACCTCACGGCCGGCGATTTCCTTATGCTCTGGATGTTGTGGAGTCTCCCTTCATCACCACCCCATACAAGGTTCGGACCGTCGCCCTGCAAACGTGCCAGGTCCGTTCGCTTGTACTTGTGTTCTCTGCTGTCAGCTACGGCGCCGCACCACCAGCAGGTTCCGTCGCGCTCCACGCGAAATGGCGACAGATCGGGGTGGGAATCGCGGAAAAGATCCATGTTCTAAGTATTCTCGATGGCACTGACAGAATTCCTGGACCTGTAGCGGCGATTCGCTTACAACCGCAGGGACGACATATGGGTGCTTATCGGCGACTGCTACTCGTCCCACTTCGACACGTCCCGCTGCCAGTCAACCAACGGGAGTAGAAGCACCTGCGTAAACTCCCGTGCGTCAACGAATCCGACGTTTCCGCAGGTGAGCTCAAGTTTTCCTTATGGATGTACGTGCCTTGCGCCGTTGGCAGGGCTGCCTTCGAATCGCTTAAGGCCGGGGTTTCCTGCATTAGATGCAGGTTTCCACGAGTGGGGAACTGTTAGTCGAATCCTCTGAAAGCGCCGTCGGCGCCTGTGTCGTCCGCAAATTCTTCCCAATCCATGTTCGCTATGTTCAAGTTGTTGTCGACACTCCATAGTCTGCGCGCGATACAACGGAACTGCTGGTGCGACAGATCGTTCAGATCCACCACCAACACGGGATAATCGGGTCCCAGAGCAATTCCGTCCACTATGAAAAGGACACTGGCGTGCTCGGCATTGCCCAGGGCCACAGCACGGAGGCGTTCCTATTCAGCGTTGTTCCAAGCGCTGTCGTCGACTATTTCGACGTAGGCGCGAAAGCCGTCGTCGTTCTCCGTCAAAACAACGGAAAGTGCATCTGACCAGGCTTCCGCATCGCTGAAATTCGTGCGGATCAGAAGCGAGTCCTTGGAACTCGGAAGAGTTGACATGCAGCCATCCAACCATGGGCTTCAAAGTGGCTTCACGATCTACATACGAGTGTCCGCCGGCGTACTCCCGGCCCATGAATAACCGTGCATGCCAGTTGAGTGGGACGAGTAGAAGGAGATGTGAGAACTGGGCTCTCGGCGCCTTTAGCTGTTTGCGTAGGTCAGGCGGTTGTAGCGAGAAGTAGGGAAGGCGCAAGCGGGTTCGGTTCCGAAAGGCGTGACGGGCTCCGTGCAGTCATCAGGACAGTAAGTCGTTGATGACGTTGAACATTGCCGCAGTGGCCGGGCCTGCAAAGGGGTCGACCGGCAGCGGTGTCGAGGAGAGTTTGACGCCGACAACACCAGTTCTCCGGTTGATGTACACCATTTGTCCGTGGATGCCCAGGCAGAACACGGCATCGCGGTCCTTCGAAAGGAACCAGAACTGGCTTCGGTACTTTCCGCCTGGCATCCTTTCTGCATAGCTTCCAGCGGCAAAGGCTTGATCGGAGTCGCGGCCTCCGGAGAAGATATCCTCAACCCAGTCGGAGGACAGGATGCGGTTGCCTCTTAAGGACACGCCTCCGTCGCGAATCATCGCGCCGAAGAGGGCTAGGTCAGTCAAGCAGGCACTGATTCCGCCATCGAATATACCCGTTCCGGCGGAGTCGACGGAAAGCCAGGCATCGAAGTCTGCTGCGAGGGGAAACCAGAGCAACTCGGAAGCGAGGTCTGAGAATTTCCTGCCGGTAGCGGCCTCGCATACCCATCCGAGGACATCTGTCTCACAGCTGCGGTAATCGAAGTGTCCACCATGGCCGCGCTCCTGCTGCACTTCGCACAGAAATGCCTTTAGACCACATGCCGCGCCGTTCTTCGTTGCGGACCATCCGACCGCCTCATCCAGTTGGCGCACCTCGGACGTTGGGTCAAGATAACTCTCTGAAAACCGGACCCCACTGCGCATGTCCAGTACGTTGCGCACAGTAGCGCCCTTGTATCCGCTGGAACTGAGAACGGGGATGTAGTGCTCAACCGCTCTATTTACGTTGATAACGCCTTGGCCCGTCAGGGCCCCGACAACGCTTGATACCAAGGACTTGCTTACGGACATTAAGAGGTGTCTGGTGCCGGGCTCCATCTGCCCGAAGTATTCCTCAGCAAGGATCTCGCGACCCTTCATTACCAGCCATGCATCAGTGTTCGTCCTGGCCAGGAGTTCAGTGACTTTCATCTCCGTACCATCCGGGAGCGGAACTCCGACGTCATGAAAGCTTTGGGGGCGCCGGACTCTGGACTCAGCCGCTTGTGGTGATGCAGCGATGACCGCACCAGGGAAGAGTGAGTCCATATGCTGGAAGGACCACCGGAGGTTTTCCGGTTTCTGCCAATTCCCAGATGTGATGGATTGGCGTTGAGGAACGGTTCCGGTCATGGCGTCCTTTGAGGTTTGTTGGGGCAGGTGTCGGGCTGCCTCTGGCTTGGTTGCTGACAATAGTTGGGACAGGTTGGGGAAAATTCGAGTTCAACCGTCCTCCGCCTGACGTTTTGCTGTGTGGCAACGGCAAGAGGGACGACGACGGGGTGTGCTGGCCAGGACGGTCTTTTTCCTGTGCCAGCTGTCTGCTTAGTGGGTTGCTGGTGCGGTAACGCTCTGCCGGTCGACCACCACTTCACCGTCGAGCATTGTCATGACGACATGGGCGTTGGCGAAGTCATCAGGTGCGGTGGTCAGTGGGTTGCAATCAAAGATGCTCAAATCGGCGCGTGCGCCAACTTTGAGCACTCCCCCGCTTTCCCCAACGGATTTCCAGTACTGGCTCGTGTATCCCTCCAAAGCTGCCTTGGCGGAAAGGGCCTGCGCGGGACCGACAGGTGTGATGTCCGGCCGTCCTGCCGGCCGGCGCGTCTGTGCGGCGGCAATAATCCCTCGGGGGTCATAGGGGGCGATTGGCCAGTCAGATCCGAGTGCTACCACGGCACCGGCCTTCCGCAGATCACTGGTGCGCCAGGCCAGATTTGCGCGTTCCGGGCCGAGCCGGCGGGACCAGTTGTCCGACTGGTCTGCCTTGCAGTACAGGGTGCAGTGGGTGGGTTGCAGGCTTGTCGTGGCTCCGGCCTCGACCACTTCTTCGAGAACCGAATCAGGGATGGATTCGATGTGCTCGATCCGATGCTTGATTCCGTTCTCCGAAAGTGCGCCGATGGCTTTGGCGACGAAGGAAACGGCTTGGTCTCCGATGGCATGGGTAGCGGTGGGGACGTGATGCTCGTGGAAAAAGCGCAGGGCTGCCACCATATTTTCTGGGTCCCGCCACAGCGGGCGGAGCGACTCACCATGGGTATCGGGAGCGAACAGCCAGGCAGTTCCGTTGTCGATGGTGCCATCTATCATCAGTTTGATGCCGTGCACGTGCCAGCGCCTGCCGCGTCTGCTTTGCAGGGCCAGCTTTGCTTCTAGTTCTTCTTGAGTGGCGCCGGGCATCACCCAGGGTGAAACGCGTAGGCGTATTGCTAAGTCACCGCGTTTCTCCAGCGCGTCGAGTACATCCAATGAGTCTTCTCGGCCGAAATCCAGCATCTGACCACCGACCAGGCCTGTCTCGGCCATCGATTGGAGCAGGGCATCCAGGGCGTCCACCCTCTCATCGAAGGTCAGCTGGGGCAGGATGCGCTGGACGAGTTCCATTGCAGCCATTTCATACAGCATCCCGTTTGGCTTTCCCTCGGCGTCCAGTGCCACGTAGGCGGAACTGGGAAGTTCCTCCTTCCCTGTGACGCCGGCCTCCCTCAGACCGGCGTCAGAGACGAGGGCGGCGTGGCCGTCGAAGAGGGTGATGTATACAAGTTCGTTCTCGAATACATCATCGAAGAGCCTGTTGCTGGATTCCGAGTCACCGAAGACGGCGGGGTCCAGACCCCAGGCAAAAAGCCAGTCGCTGCCGGGTACGTGGGGTGTGTCGATGATGTGTTGAGCCAGCGCTTTCTGTACCGCATCGGGCTCGGTTATTCCGCTGAGGTCCAGTCCGCGGGCCATGCTCAACCCTAGGATGGGGTGGATGTGGGCGTCGATGAGTCCGGGTGCGACGGTGGCGCTACCTACGTCAATGACATGCTCGGCCCGTGGAACCCAGTTTTGGGCCTGTTCAGCGGTGCCCGACGCGATGATGACCCCCTTGTGAATGGCCAGGAAGCCGTCCAACTCTTGGAGGGTCTCCCCGGCGAGGATCGTTTTGGAAAGGACGATGGTGTCCACGGAGGCTTCGGTGTTCAAGTGCTGTTCCTATCAGTGCGTTGTTGTTGGGGCTGTTCCGGTTCCTGGACGGTGGCCCCGGTCGCGGCCTGTAGTCCGGCCGACAATACGTCGGCGAGGAAGGCATAGCGGTCGACATGGAAGGTCGCTGCCGCCCTCTGGGCCGTCGACAGGTGCGGAAGGTTTGGGCGGTCTTTGTCTTGGATTTTCCAGGCGTGCTCCATTGACAGGGCATCCATGCTGGCACCGATTGCGGCGCTGTCGATCGCTTCGATTGTCGGCAGGATGAGATGCGGGGGGCATTTGGCCTCTCCGAGGGCTTTGGCCAGACCATCGTAAAGTTTCAGGGCGGCGGTGTTGGTCACGGGCTGCGCCAGCAGTTCCGGAAGCAGCGCCGGCACCTGGGCGTATGCACTGCGCAGGGCTTCGAACATGTTTCGGACGGTCGTGCTCAGGTCATGTGGAGTGGGAGTGGGCGCCGGCACGAGGTCTACAAGGTGCCCCCGGGCGAGTTCAATGATTTCCTGACGGCCGCTGACGTGTTTGTAGAAGGATGATTGGCGGACCCCCAAACGTTCCGCGAGCCGGGGAATGGACAATGCGCCCTCTTCCACGAAGAGGGCCATTGCTTCGCGGCCTATGACTTTTCGTGAGAGCCGCGGTGTCAGGGGACGTCCCATACGGTTCGTTTTTTCGGAGGTCTGCATAGGTTCAGACTATTTAGTCGGCGTGGCCAATGCGTAGGTAGGCTGCGGGGCCGATCCGTTTCAGAACCATTGCCAGAGCCACGCCGAGGATGAAGACCAGTGGTGCAATGACCAGGAGGACTGTATTGATGGGGTCCCCGTCAGGCAGGCCGGTAATCAGGGAGACGTTCTGGGCCATGAGAACGACGACCACACACATGATGATGGTAGCTATGACTGTTGAGGGTATAACGTACCAGCGAAGCCCTGCTGTCTTGCGGCGCGCGAAGTAGACGATGACGCCGAGCCCGGTTAGTGCCTGCAGGATCAAGATTCCTATGACGCCTGGCGAGTTGGTCCAAATGAGAAATTGCGTGAACGGGTCGAGCCCCAGCACCGCGGCGGCACCGACCAGGACCAGGGCGAGGATGGTCTGTTCCATACCTGCCACGGACGGGGTCTTGTAGCGGGGGCTGATTCTGCCCGAGTGCTTGAGGAAGATGCCCTCACGGCTGAGGGACAGGGTGTAACGGTTGATGGTGTTATGGAACGACAGCTGAGAGGCAAATACGCTCGTGACAATCAGGACGCTCATCAGGTTCACGCACCATTCGCCTGTGTAGTTGCCGGCCATAATGTACGCGGTGTCCCCCGCGTCGAGGTGACCTGCGGCGAATTCCTGAATAGCGGCGGGACCGAAGGCTTGAACGATGATCCATACGGCGAAAGCGTAGAAGGCGCCGATGAAGGCGATCGAGATGTATGTCGCGCGGGGAACGCTGCGGTCCGGGTCTCTTGCTTCTTCCCGGTACAGGGCGCCTGATTCGAAGCCCATGAAAGCAGAAAAACCAAGTGCGATGACCGCCGCGAACTGAGGGGTGAAAATCGCGCCCGGGCTGAATGAGTCGAAATTGATACCTTGGGCGCCTCCCTGTGCAAGAACGAACGCGGCTACAAGCGCGACAATCGCAGTTTCAAGGGTAAGCAGGACTGCGAGGACCTTGGCGCCGACGTCGATGCCACGCCAGCCCAAATACCAGACGGCTCCGATGGCCAGAATTGCGTAGAGCCACCACGGCAGCTCGAGTCCGGTGAGGGACTTCACAGCCAGGTTCGCCTGGATCCCCAAGAGACCGTAAAGACCGATCTGTATGCCGTTGTAGCTCATCCATGCGGTAAGGCCTGCGCCTAGCCCGACCACACGGCCCAAGGACTTGGCGATGTAACCGTAAAAGCCGCTGTAAGACTGCACATGGCGGGTCAATGCCATGAATCCGATGGCGAAGAGGGCCAGTCCGGCCGCCGCGACCAGGTAGATGGACGGGGCACCCACCCCGCCGACAGCGAGAGCAAGAGGGGCGATGCCTACGACGATGGTCAGGGGTGCGGCCGCCGAGACGAGCATGAACACGATGTCCCGAGTGCCGATGGCGTTCTTCTTCAAACCCCGCTCAAGACTAGGGGTTGGCGGCACCGTTGCCGCTTCATTAGTGAAAGACATTCACTTATATTGACCCAGCTCACTTTTGCTGTCAACGGTCGTAGGAAAAGAAAATACGATGGAAATACTCAGACTGAACAATACGTATACCGCGCAGGGCACACGGGATCCTGCCCTGAGCCTGATTCGAGGGCTTGTCAAGCTTCAGTTCAATGGAGGACGCTGGCTCGCGTCTAGGGCCGGATCAGTCGGGCGGGATCGACGATGTCCGTGTTTTCAGACCGGCAGCCCGACATAGCCAAGGCGCCTTCCTGTCGGATCCAAGACGTTGCCGACTAACTTCGGTGTCCGAAGGACTACCGAACGGGCCACGATGCGCACGTCCGGCAGTTGCTTTTCGATAGCAGCTTCAAGGCGGGAAACGTCTTCAAGGGTGCGCATCCATACGGCCATTGCAATGTTGTACCGCCCTACAACAGATATGACTGCACGGATCTCGTCCAAACGTTGCAGCCTTCCGGCTACCCGGTCGGTTTGGGATGCGGGGATCGCCATGAAGTACCACGCGTACACCGGTCATCCGGAATGGGATCGCACAATGTCGGTGCGTAAGGTTACCGATCCATCCGAGATCTGTGCGGCTATCGATTCGCGTACTCGGCGGGGACTAAGCGACAGACGTTCAGCTATGCGGCCTGCGGTTGCCCTGCCGTCCCGGAAGAGCTCTTCACGTACCAGGACATCCACATCCTTCGAACCGTGGCTTTTGCCAAGGCCCCCTTCAGCCCTCGCAACGCGTTTACTTTTACGTTGCCGAGAGCCCGCAGACGCCATTGGCTTGCTTCCTTAAGGAGCTTGGAAATTGGGTGCCAATAGACTTTCGCGATCAGGTCGAGCGTCTCCAGCCGATCCAGCAGATAGGCGTACACGGCCTCACTGGTGGGCGCCAAGACTGTGAGTATCAGGTCTCTGGAGCCTGCAGTGATATCTATTGTCACTGCTTCCGGGTCTTGGGCCAACAGGACTGCAACGTCTTGGAGCTGCCCGGGTTGCGTTTCGATTTCAACGATCGCTCCGGGCCAGGCGAGCTTACTGGACGCATATCCGGTCACCCAGGCCAGCCCTTCGCTCTCGAGTCGTTCCAAGCGCCGCGCCAAGGTCACTGGGTCCACGCCGATGATCCCCCCAGCGCTGACCACGAGGCCCGAGGCTGGATCTGCAGCGCGTTGATTAACCGAAGGTCGAGTGCATCCATCACGCTTTCCTGCATGAAAGCCACCGCATAGGCATTTTCCTCATCTAAAGGAACATTTCCGCCGCTCTCACCTTTCTCGGGGACGTGAAGCACCTCACTAAGCTCCGGTCAGCACTCCCGCCGACGTGGCGCCGGGGCATAGCAACTTAATACAGGAACGATGACGTACAAACTCAATGACGATGTGCCCGTGGTTTGGAGCCTGCCAAAGGACCTCAACCGGTGGCGTCCCCGTGTGCTTGAACTTGCCCGTGCCATCCACGCCCACCCCGAGGTGTCCTTCGAGGAAGAAGGCGCAGCGCAGGCCATTACAGGACTGTTTGAACCAGTACACTCCCGGATGTTGAACCAGTACACTCCCGGATGCCGCCTAATCTGTTTCGGGTCCTTCGCAAAAATGGCAGGCTTCCTCACAGTCCGTGCCTGCGCTGAGGTTTGTGTCAGCACTGCCGTGTCCTGTGTCCGAGCAGTCCATGATCATTGTCTCCATCAGTTGAATTGGCTTTCGAATTCTGGCGTCGGCTTAAACCGCGGCCGGGCGTGTGAAACGGATCCAAGTTTCAGCTTGTTGAGTCAAGTTCTGACCGACGCTTGGGCTGGCAACCACCCGCCCATTTCAGCTTGGGAAGAGTACTCCTCCTCGCCTCTGTACATCATCCAGGGATCCACAACGTGGCTTTCCGGGTTTCCTGATGCCTCGGACGGTGCCAGCAGGAGCAGTGCGTCCATTAGCATTCGGCGCGCCATGCCTGCCGCCTGAGCGTGTTTCCGGTCGGAACGTCCGGAGATACAGACACCGTGAATGACCAGTAGTCATGCTGGGTGACAATCACACCGCCTCCCCGGCTAAGGCATGCAGACGAGGCCAATGCCACTGCCGCATCAAGCTCCTCCTGAATAATCACTGCATCGTCACCGTCGACTTCGAGCGTGGTTTCTGAGCGCTGGGTCATGGTCATGGGAATCTCCTTTCCGAGCTCTGCCTAGAGGTTGCGTTTGGGGGGGCCCTGCCAGAGTGCCCCGCATCACATTCAAAGTGTAGGCAATGTGTATACAAGATGTCTAGCGTTGCTTCGATGCTGGGGGGCTCCATGCCTTCGCGCCTTGCCGGGTTGTCGGGCCGGGGGCCCGGGCTTCTCCAATTCCTCTCTAGCGGCACGCCAAAAGTCGGGTATTTTTTAAGTGGACAGGTTGTATACGAGTGATCTACAGTCAAGTCAGGCAATTGACGTGAGTCAGATCACCGAGCCGGCGCCATCCCGGCGCCTTCCTTCTTCGCAATGGTGCGCAGAAGGCACCGTCCTAACCCCAACGAGGATTCTTATGAGCAATGTGTCCCACCAGGAGCGGGGCGTGCGCAAGCACACCTCCCTTCCCGCAGTTGCTGCCTCCAGCCTCGCCGGCACCGCCGTCGAGTGGTATGACTTCTTCCTGTATGGCACGGCAGCGGCCCTTGTCTTCAACAAACTGTTCTTCCCCAGCGCAGACCCGTTGGTTGGCACCATGTTGGCGCTGGGAACCTTCGCCGCAGGGTTCGTCGCCAGGCCGCTGGGTGCGATTGTCCTTGGCCATCTCGGTGACAAACACGGCCGTAAGTCCACTCTTGTGGCCAGCCTGCTCCTGATGGGGGTGGCTACGGCGCTGATTGCCTTCATCCCCCCTTACGCGTCAATCGGGATCATCGCCCCGCTGATCCTCCTGTTCCTCAGGCTGATCCAAGGGTTTGCTCTGGGCGGCGAATGGGGCGGGGCCGTACTGTTGGTTTCCGAATACAGTGACAACAGCACGAAGCGGGCTTTTTGGGCCTCATGGCCAAACGTCGGCCCGCCCCTGGGCAACCTCATGGCTGCAGGTGTGCTCGCCCTGCTATCCGTTGCCATGCCCCAGGATCAGTTCCTCGCCTGGGGCTGGCGAATCGCCTTCGGGCTTTCAGCCCTGCTGGTCATCATCGGCTTGGTTCTGCGCCTTTACGTTCAGGAAACACCCTTGTTCCTGGCCTCACAGGCAAAGGCCGACGCCGAGCACGCCAAGCAGGCAAAGCTCCCCCTGGCAGAACTGTTTCGAGGCAATTGGAAGGAAATCCTGATCGCCGCAGGCAGCCGCATGGGTGAAAACGCCGGCTTCTACATCTACTCCCTGTTCCTCATCACCTACGTCACCGAAATTCTGAAGATGGACCGCCAGACCGGCCTTACAGCCGTGATGATCGGTCAGGGCGTCGCTGTGGTGGCCATTCCCGTGCTGGCGATCTTCGCCGACCGAATTGGCCGCAAGCCGATGATGATCGGAGCTTCCGTCGCCACGGTGGTGTGGGGATTCGCGTTCTTCGCCCTCTTGGACACCCGGCAACCGGGCATGATCATCCTCGCCGCCGTCGGCGGGCTGCTGATCTTCGCCGCCTACAGCTCCGTGATCGGGGCCTTCTTCTCCGAACTGTTCCCGACCAAGGTGCGCTACAGCGGAACATCGGTGGCATACAACGTCGCATCCCTCATCGCAGGCTCCCTCTCCCCCATCATCGCCTTGGCCCTCTACCAAGCTTTCGGATCCGGCCAGGCCATCGCCCTCTACCTCGTTCTCATGGGCGTCATCTCCATTGTCGCCGTTTCCTTCGCGAAGGAAACAAAGAACATGAAGCTCAGCGACCTGGACCAGCAACCCAACCCCGTAGCGGCCCAACAGCCCTGACGTGACCACTTGTCCGTGGCGGGAAGCGCACACCGACCGCCACGGACACCACCCCCCGTCGCACCCGGAAGGACAAATTCAGGACCATGAGCACCATCAGGAACACCGCGCCCACAGCACCGGAAACGGCCTACCTGTGGCTGCGCCGGGAAATTTCCCTCCTGCCGTGGGACGAGGAAGCCTTCCTCACCGAAAACGCGATCGCAAAGGCCTCCGGTGTCTCCCGAACCCCGGTCCGTGAAGCACTCCTGCGTTTGGAAGCTGCAGGACTGATCCGGCGCGTCCCCCACAAAGGAGCCTATGTACCGGCACTCACAGCCCACGACATAGAAAGCATGATGGAAGTCCGCCGCGTCATCGAAGACTGGGCCGTCAGGAAGATCAGTGCGTCCGGTCGGCTGGGAAACGAACTTGACCGGCTTCTTCAGGACCAACAAGACAGCCTCGCCGACCCCGTAGCGTTCATCGACGTCGACATCAGCTTCCACAAACACATTGTGCATGCGGCAGGAAACCGGGCACTGGAAGAGGTCTACGATTCCCAGCGCATCAAACAACAACGCATGGGCGTCAAAGCTGTCCAGGACAGTCAAGGACGCAGCGACCACGTCGTGGACGAACACCGGGCAATCGTTGAAGCCATCATGCAAAGGGACGCATCGACAGCGGCCGCGGCTGTCCTCAACCATCTCGAATCAACACTCGCAGTCCTCAAAGCCATACCCGCCCACGCAGTCCGCGGCTAAGACCAAAGGGGCAGCCGCCCCCAACCTATGAAGGAGTACCAATGGACATCGCACTCGTCCAGTTGTCCAGCCCGGACGATGAGAGCCAAAACCAACGCATCGAACGGGCCGAGCAGCTACTGCGGGCGCAGGAAGCAGCAGACCTCATCGTCCTGCCCGAGCTGTGGAGCGCCGGGTACTTCCATTTCGACCAGTACCCGGAACTCTCCGAAACCGTGGACGGGCGGACCGTCAGCATGTGCGCCGCCGTCGCCAAGAACCTCGGAGCATATGTACACGTCGGCAGCATCGTCGAACGCGTCTCCGAAAGGGTCCTGCGCAACACTTCCGTCCTGATTGACCCTCACGGAGGTATCGCTCACCAGTACTCGAAACTTCATGTCTTTGGCTACAAATCCCTTGAAGCCGACCTGCTGACCCCTGGAGACTCCCTTCAGGTGGCAGAGACACCGTACGGGAAGATGGCCGGCACCACCTGCTACGACCTCCGTTTCCCTGGCCTGTGGTCCGAACTGAGCCTGCGTGGAGCGGAAATCGTCGTTGTCCCGGCTGCCTGGCCTGCCGCTCGCCGGGAGCACTGGCGGCTGCTCACCTCCGCACGCGCGGTTGAACATCAGGTCTACGTTCTGGCCTGCAACGCCTCCGGCACGCAGGGCGGGGTCGAGCTCGGGGGTACAAGCCGCATCGTCGACCCCGGTGGCCGCCTCCTCGCCGAAGCAGGAGAGGGCGAGGAAGTCCTCCGCACCACCATCGACCCGGAGTTGGTGCACACTACACGTCGCGAGTTCCCGGTGATAGCGGACCGGCTCACCGACTACTCGGGCCTGACCCGATGACCACGAAAGCTGATCTTATGAAAACCAGTACCGAAACACTGACATTTGCCGTTGCCGGCACAGATACAACTATCGAACTCACCGATTATTATGCTGTTGTGGCCGGATACACAGGCCGCGACGCCGCCGCAGTCCAGCACCACATCGATGAGCTCGCCGCCATCGGTGTCGCACCGCCGCCGTCCGTGCCGATGTTCTACCCGGTGGACAGCGGCTCCGTTACCTCAGCCCCCGAACTCGGCGTCACCGGAGAACAAACCTCCGGTGAAATCGAACCTCTCTACATCAGGCACGATGGCCGCTACTACTTCGGCATCGCTTCGGACCACACCGACCGCCACATCGAAACAGTGGACATCGGCGATTCAAAACGGGCCTGCCCCAAACCGGTAGCCGGCACTGTCATTCCCGTCCCCGACATCCAGGCCCTGTCACTGGATGACTGCCGGGCACGCAGCTGGGTTGACGGCCGTCTCTACCAGGACGGCACCCTTGACGGCCTGCGGACACCGGCCAACGTCGTCGAACTGCTCCTTGAGCGCAACCCCATCGGGGACCGCGACTTCGTCTGCCTCGGCGGAACCCTGCCCGTCATCGGCGGCGACTTCATCTACGGCCGCGAGTGGAAGATCGAACTCACCTTCCCGGACGGCACCACCATCGACCACACCTACATCATCACGAAAGGACACCAGTCATGAGGACCGGAGACGAATACATTAAGACGCTCAACGACGGACGCACCGTCCTGATCGACGGGCAAGCCGTTGAGAACGTCGCCGAACACCCCGCGTTCCGCAACGTCATCGGCACCATCGCCGAACTCTTCGACATCGCCGCGGACCCGGCAAACGGGATGCAGTACCACAGCCAGGAAATCAACGGCACCGCGAACCGCGTCTTTAGCATTCCCCGCACCCCGGAGGAGCTGAAGCTGCGCCGCCAGGCGGTCGAGCGCTGGGCCAAGCATACCCATGGATGGGTCGGCCGCAGCCCCGATCACGTCGGCACCTTCTTCGCCGCCTTCGGCGCGCACCCGGAAGTATTCGAAGACCCCGAACACGACTACGCAGGAAACATCACCCGCTACTACAAGCGCATTCTCGCCGAGAACCTGTATGTCTCCTACGCCATCATCCCCCCGCAGGTCTCCCGCGCCACAACAGCGTCCGGTTGGGAAGGCGACTTCCTGCAGGTCGGCGTTGTTCGGGAAACGGAGGAGGGCCTGATCGTTCGCGGCTCGCAAATGCTCGCCACCGGTGGCGCCATCGCCGATGAAGTTTTCGTCACCTGCATCAAGCCCCTCGGCGCGGATGACGTTGACTTCGCCATCAGCTTCGCGCTGCCCGCTGCCACCGAAGGCTTGAAGTTCCTCTGCCGCCGGCCGTTCGCACCGGCCGCGACGAGCGAATTCGACTACCCGTTGACCAGCCACTACGACGAGCCGGACGCGCTCGTGGTCTTTGAAGACGTCCTGGTGCCCTGGGACCGGGTCTTCATCAACCGCAACATCGACACCCTGCGCCGGCAGTTCTTCGAAACCGGCGCACACGCCCTGGGCAACTGGCAGGCACAGACCCGATTCACCACAAAACTGCAGTTCATCGCCGCCGTCGCACGCAAGGTCACCCAGGTAAACGGCACCGACAAGATTCCCGGTGTGCAGGAGAAACTCGGCGAACTCGCAGCCGTCGTCTCATCCGTGGAGTCCGCCCTGATTGCGGCCGAATACTGCGCCGAAGCAGACTCCTCCGGCATGCTGGTACCCGGCAAGCGCTCCCTCTACGGCGCCATGGGCCTGCAGTCAGAAACCTACCCCCGCGTCATCGCGATCCTACGGGACCTCGTTGGCGGCGGCGTCCTGCAGCTGCCCTCAGGCGTTGTGGATATGAAGAGCCCGGTCACCGCACCGGACATCGAACGGTACATCGCCTCCCCCGGCGTCCCCAGCGAGGAACGCATCAAGCTCTTCCGCCTCGCCTGGGACATCATCGGCTCGGAATTCGCCGGCCGACACCAGCAATACGAGCTCTTCTACGCCGGCGCCCCGTTCGTCGTAAAGGGCGTCTACACCTACCGCAACTATGGCTACGAAGCGCAGGTCGCCGAACTCGACGAGTTCCTGGCAGGCTACGGCGTTGACGGCCGCAAGGAGGAGAACTAGCCATGCCAAAACCTGAAGTTGAATTCACGCCCACCTCATCCGTGGAATTCACCCCCTGCAACCCACCCATTGAGGGTCTCTCCGAAGCCATCCTGGCCAGGAACACCGAAAACGACAGTGTTACCCGGATCCTCAAATTCGAGCCCGGAACAGACACCTCCCCCAACGGTGTACTGACCCATGACTTCTGGGAAGAAGTCTTCATCTTCGAAGGCTCCTTCGTCGATCAGCGCCTTGGGAAAACCTTCAAAGCCGGTGACTGGGCAACCCGTCCCCCGGGAATGGAACACGGTCCCTGGATCTCGGAGAACGGCGCGAAAATGTTCGAGGTGCGCTACTACCAGAACGGCAACAGCTGATGGGTGCTCCTGCAGCCTTCGCAGTCCCCGACGGGCTGGCAATGCGCCGCACCATGGGCAGGTTCCTCACAGGCGTCGCCGTGGTCACCACGGAGAACGCCGGGGAACAGTACGGGATGACCATCAATTCCCTCACTTCCATCAGCCTGGAACCGCCCATCCTGATGATCTCGCTGAACTTCAACACCCGTACCGGTGACGCCGTCCTGGCCAGCGGAAAGTTCGCGATCTCCATCCTCGGAGCCAAACAGGAAGCCGTGGCGCGGCAATTCGCCCAACGCGGCGGAGCCCGCTTCGACGCCGGCGACTTCGACACCACCGAAGGCGGCCTGTCCGTAGTCAGAGGTGCCCTGTCCCAGGCGGAATGCAAAGTGGTTCACCAGTACGACATCGGCGACCATCAGGTGTTCTTCGGGCAGGTCACATCCTGCCGTGACCGGGATGGCGACGGACTGGCCTTCAACGCCGGAAAATTCGGATCCTTCCACGACTTCAACCACGACGCCATGCCCTGGACGTTTTAACCCGAACACACACTCTTTCTCGCAACCAAGAGGCCTCCCCTGCCCGAACTAAGGCGCAGGGGAGGCCTCTTGCGCCGTGACCTTGGGGCGGCCCGGCACTCTTTTGCGTTCGATCCAAGGGGGTTATCCGGCGGGATTTCCCGGGAAACCCTCGGGAAGTCCGCACGACGTTGGGTACACGATTCGCTCGCGCGCCCATGAAGCCATGTCCTCGGTAGACCTCTCAATTTCGGGGGCCGCATAATGGTCAGGATCCCAAGCGGCCCAGTCGATGATCGATAAGGGCACTCCCCCATGGTGCAGGACACGCATCTCGAGCTTGAACGTCGGCGGTTCCACCGCTATGGCGAAACCCCGCCCCGCGGCGGCAAGAGCCTGCGCTACGTTGCTTGAGGAGACTTCCCTTGCGATATTCAAAGAAATATCTCCTGTGGCAACAACGTCGTCCATCACGTGGCGGATCGCGCTTCCGGCCCGCGCAAGGATCAAGGGGTGCCCCTGCAGCTGGGCAACATCGACCATCCGTCCGGGGCCAAAGCGGTCGAATCCAGGAGCGAACTGAACGCTGACGGGTGCCACAAAGAGCTTTTTCATTGCGTACTGCTGTGGTGGGCGGGTCGTTCCAATGCCCAGATCAGCACGCCGCAGCTCAACTTCACGATAAACCTGCTCCGGCCCAACCTCTGTGATGTCCCGAATGGGAGCATCCCGCTCTGCCAGGAACGGGGCAACGATAAAGCGCATAACTGTCGGCGGGCACGCGACCACCAGATCTGGCCTGCCGGAATCCAAACTCTTCATGACTTCAGAGCCAGACCGCGCACGCCACGAAATGTCCTGGGCAATGGACCGGAAACGCTCCCCGGCGGCAGTCAACAACATTCCTCCGGCTGTCCTTTTGAAAAGCTTCACGTTCAACTCGACCTCAAGGGCGGCAAGCTGACGGGAGACAGAAGGCTGGGAAACAAAACGGCTTTGCGCCGCCGCGCTCACTGAGCCGGTTTCGGCGACCGCCAGAAAGTAATCGAGAACCCGAAGTTCCATTATGCCTCAAAGGTATGGAAGGTGCTGAATCTAAGCATTAGACGAGCATAGTAGAGGGCGCCCATAGTTGTCAGGAAGAATTCAACAGTTTGTGACCCTCACCAAGGAGACATCATGGCCACGATCCCCGCGGATCGCGCTACGGCGCAACGACGTGCCACTCTCGGAGCCTTTGTCGGCACTGCCATCGAGTGGTACGACTTCTTTATTTTTGGAACAGCTGCTGCCCTAGTCTTCGGTAAGGTTTTCTACCCACAAGCCGCAGAAGGCGCTGCCCTTATGGCCTCGTTTGCAACCTTCTGGGTGGGTTTCCTTGCCCGTCCGCTTGGTGGCATCATTTTTGGCCATTTTGGCGACAAGCTTGGCCGTAAGAAAACCCTGATCGTCACGCTCATGCTTATGGGAACTGCCACAGCTCTCATCGGCCTGCTTCCCGGCTACGCGACCATCGGAGCCGCAGCTCCGATCCTGCTTATTGCCCTTCGCGCCCTGCAGGGCATCGCAGTGGGCGGAGAATGGGGTGGAGCCGTGCTGTTAGCTACCGAAAACGCTTCCGACGAGCACAAGGGACGGGCCGGTACCTGGGTCCAGCAGGGCTCGCCCGCAGGCTCCGTCCTTGCGACCCTCGCTTTTCTCCTCGTTGGCCTGCTTCCCACCGAGGCGTTCCTTTCATGGGGATGGCGGATACCCTTTCTCTTCTCCGCAGTTCTTGTGATTGTGGGCCTGATTATCCGATCCAAAGTCGAAGAATCTGCCGCCTTCACTACCGTGAAAGCCACCGCCAAGGTGGCCAAGGTTCCCGTCATCGAAGTCTTCCGCATAGCCCCGAAGGCCGTCCTGCTGGGTGTCGTTGCCTCCATCCTCGGCATCTCTGCCGCCTACTTCAGCAACACCTTCCTGCTCGCCTGGACCACGGGGGAGCTGAAAATGGACCGTCAGACCATCCTGAACATCCTTCTCGCCACGGCTGTCCTGCAGTTCATATGGCAACCACTCGCCGCCCGGCTGGCCGAACGCATTGGAACCCTGAAGCTCATGCTCTTCGCCCTCGCATTCACCATGGTGATGATCGTGCCGCTGTTCCTGGCACTGCTGTCCGGCAGCATCGTGTTCCTTGCCCCCATGATGATTTTGAACATCCTTGGCGGGTCGGCCTATTACGCGCTGTTGGCCTCCACGCTGGCCGCTGCCTTCCCTGTCACTGTCCGCTACACCGGCGTCTCGGTCGCCTACCAACTGTGCGCAACCATCATCGGCGGCTCAACACCGCTTATCGCCCAATCCCTGCTGGTCACCGCCGGCCCCTGGGGCGTCGCCGCATTCTATGGCGTCCTTGTCCTGGCTACAGGAGCCGGCGTATGGGCATTGGACCGACATGGAAAGCAAAACGCACCAACCGGCATGCCAACTGCAGTCATCTCCTAGCCGCTGGACAAACAACCATAAGGACGCACATGACAACCCGTCAGCAACGCCAGTCCATCCTGGCTGCAGTCGACGCCGCCTTCGACGAACAAGTGGCTTTCACATCGAAGCTCATCGAAATTCCTTCCCTTCGAGGCCAAGAATGCGCAGCTCAAGACCTCATGGAGAAGCGCTATCGCGCCTTGGGTTTGTCCATAGAGCGCTGGACCCTCGATCCTGCTGAGCTTGTAGAGCACCCAGGGGCAGGAGCCATCGATGTCGACTACTCGGGCACGGAAGTAGTTGTCGGCACCTATACGCCGGTGCAGGAATCCGGCCGCAGCCTCATCCTTAACGGCCACATCGATGTAGTACCCACCGGCCTGCCCGAGCTCTGGAGCCGCGGCCCCTTCCAAGCGCCCGTCATTGACGGCTGGCTCTACGGCCGCGGAGCCGGGGATATGAAGGCAGGCCTGGCCGCGGCCCCGTACGCACTGGCGGCGATACAGGCTGCCGGTCTTCGTCCCCGCGGACGAATCCACCTCCAGTCCGTGCCGGAAGAAGAAAGCACCGGAAACGGTACAGTCTCAGCCCTGCAGCACGGCTATCATGCAGACGCTGTTCTCATCCCCGAACCTGTCGGCGGCGACCTGGTACGGGCACACGTTGGCGTCATCTGGTTTAAAGTACGGCTCGCCGGCCAGGCCGCCCATGCAGCCGAAATGTCAGCCGGATTCAACGCCGTCGACGCAGCCTACGCCCTAATTAGCGACCTGCGACAAATCGAAGCAGCTTGGAACAGCGATTCGAAATCTGCAAAGTACTTTGAAGATCTTCACCACCCATTTAACTTCAACGTGGGGACGATCACCGGGGGCGATTGGACCTCGTCAGTTCCTGACTGGTGCGAATTCAGCATGCGCATAGCATTCCCGCCAGGGCACGCCGCCGACGACGCTTGGGACCAAATCCAGGAAACAATTGACAGGTCCTCCCAAGAGAACCCAGCCCTCATCGGATGCGTACCCGAGGTGACCAAGACCGGCTTCTACGCCGACGGTTACATCCTGGAACCTGGGACAGACGCAGAGGAAACCCTGGCAAGCGCCTTCACCGCGGCAAACGGCAGGGCGCTTGGTTCCACCACAATGACCGCATATATCGACTCGCGCGTTTACGGACTGTTCGACAACACGCCTTCCCTAGTCTTTGGCCCCGTCTGCCAACGCATGCACGGTGCAGACGAATGCGTCTCCGTCGACTCCTTGCGTGAGGTAACGCGTGCTATGGCTCTGTTCATTGCACAGTGGTGCGGCGTGGAAGAACCATAGGCAGTGGCTCGAAGGTTGGAGTCGCAATAACGGCACGCACTTGGTTACGTCCCCTCAACCAGCGTTGAGGGCTAGTAACCGATAATGGCCACGCGAGTCGAATTCAGATGCGAATCGATGGCGTCGTGCGCCGACTCGACGTTGCGTGAGCGGAGGGCATCCACAATCGCCTGATGTTCACCCAGCACCTGTTCGGCCCGGCCGCTACCCTTTGTCACAGCCAGCACTCCAATCCGTAGCTGGCGCTGCCGAAGAGAGGCGTAAAAATCTGCAAGCACCGGGTTGCCTCCCGTTTTAACCATCAGCGTGTGGAACTCTGTATCAAGTTCGATAAAGCGGGCAGGATCGTCCTGGGCCTCTCTTTGCTGATCGATAAGGCCCTGCAAAGCATCAATTTGCGCTTCAACCATGTCGTCCAACCCCAGGACGGCCCACTTCTCCACGACCGAACGCGCCTGCAAAATGGCGCGGACGTCCGGATCCGAGATAGGCGGAACGTACGCCCCTTTGTGCGGAACCCGCTTGATAAACCCCTCGGCTTCAAGCCGGAGCAGCGCCTCGCGCACAGGGGTACGCGAAGTTCCCGTTGATTTAGCCAGGACCGCCTCATTGAGGAACGTCTCTTCATCCCGGGGCAGTCCGGCGATATAGCTCTTTAACCACTGGTAGGCCGTCTCTGGAGCAGAGAGTGTTGTGGTTGGCATCTCGATCATTTCAGCGCCTTCCTTTTGAGCGAGTATACGGCCTGCATCCAATTGTGCTGGCAGTAGTGCCAACTCCAGCGGAAATTCGTTTCTTCTAAACTCCGCCAACACTCTTGCAGCAAGGCATCCGGAGGGCAACAAACCCTGCTTTCGCCATGAGACATAGCCCGAGTACGGATTGTTTCATCACCCGTACGATGTGTTCTCAGAGCCTGGGTCTTGAGGGGATGATGCCCGAGCCTGCCGGCACAGCGATTTGCTCTTGACCCTTACGAGTAGGTTCGAGGTTTACCCGGGACGACGCATTGGTTAGGCTGCCAACTGCACCGTCGCCCCCTCGAACCAGCGGTGAATCGGCTGAGACCCTGTGCCACGGATGACGGCGTCAAGCAGCTCCGCGGCTGCCATTCCATAATCGCGGGGTGCTAGGTCGATAGAGCTGACAAGCGGGTTCCCCGTCTCGAGGAATGCCGCCCCCGCGAATGACGCGACGTCGATATCTCCACCGAGCAGGAAGCCCTGGCTTTCTAATACGATCTGGCATTGAGCGGCGTGTCCTTGGGCACCACAGACAAGGGCATCAGCGCCCCAGACGTCCACGGCTGCTCTAATGGCCGCAACTAAATCACGGGGGGAAGCATGCGCCCCCACCTCGTACACCTTTGGCTCTATACCATTCCTAAGGCACCAGGCGATGTAGGTGTTCCGAGTCTGCACGGCCCAGGATGAGGGAGCTTCATCATCGACGGCGAGCAGTGCAGGATGCGCGCGTCCGCGGGCCAATAGGTGGTCGAGAATCTCAGTCTGTAATTCTTCGTGGTGGGCTTCTAGAGTACCTTTCACTCGATCCTCGCCCGGCCCCATATACCTTCCAACGCTTACCGTCTGAATGCCGTCCGCAAGCATTGCTGCCACCAGAGGCTCCCCGGGCGCTGGGTCAATGACAATAGCGCCGTCCACGTGGAAGGATCTCCGGGGCGTGAGGTCTCGTGCAAACAGCATGACGTCATAGTCAGCAGCCGTTGCACCGGCAGTAACACCGAAGGCGAAGTCCATATAGAAAGCCAAACTACGGGCTACGGGCGGAATATAGAGGCCAATAGCGCCGATGCGACTCACCCGAAGACTTCGGGCTGCTCTGTTAGTGACGTAACCGAGGCGATCCGCGGTTCTCTGTATGAGTTCACGTTTCTCTGCTGAAATACGGCCGGAGCCGCCTAACGCACTGGACACGGTCGTCTTGGAAAGGCCGACCTCACGCGCGATATCCAAGATTGTTGCCCTGCTTCTCGCCATGTCCTCATCCTACGGCTAGGCCCGTTCACCCCGTTCGGCCGAACAAAAGCTATTGACAATGATCCTTGTGACCTCTCACACTAAGTTTGCGGGAACGTTCCCGCAACTCCTCCTATTCCCGGGGCGATGAAGCCCGGAAGAAACGGATGCCCAATGTCCCAAGTAATGCTGTCCTCAGACCGGCGGAGCCATATCCGGAGGGCGATCTTCGCGATCGACCTCTTGGTCCTGCTGGCCCCACCCGTTCACTGGTTCTTCAGTGATGGCCGGAACGCAATGTCTGTTTGGTATTTCCTGGGCGCGAATGCCTTGGTAACGCTGTCGCTGTTTGCCCTATGGATGACCAGCAACAAGGACGAGGAGACGATCAGATGAACATGGCGATCGGTTACGGAGCCGTTTTGCTTTTCACGGTTCTAGTGGTGGTTGTGATGAGCCGCAGCCGTCGCGGGGATGCATCAATGAGCGAATACGCCACCGGGGGCCGCTCCTTCAACTCCTGGTTCGGCACTATGGCGTTCCTGAACACATGGATCGCAGGAACCGTGTTCATCTCCTTCGCAGGCCTGACTGCCGGGGTCGGTGTCATCGGCTACTATTCCCTGTCCTACTCGCTGCTCAGCGTCGTCCTGATGTTTTTCCTCGGCACGCCGGTCAACAAATGGGGACGCGTCCATGACCTCCGCACCCAGGCCGACCTCCTGGGCTTGCGGTACAACTCACGATCTGTCCGCGCCATTGCCGCCATCATCGGTGTCCTAGCCTCCGTCCCCTGGGTGGTACTGGGTATGCAGTCACTGGGCTTGGTTTTCTCGACCCTTTCCTTTGGCCTGGTGTCCCCCTATTTGGCTGTTGTCATTGGTGTTCTCTTTATCGCCGCACGGCAGATCTGGACCGTCCGGCTTGGTACGCGCGGCCTGATTATCAGCGACATGGTTCAAGGTCTATTTGCCTATGGCGTTGGCTTCCTGCTGATCCTCGGGTTGCTGGTGTGGCTTTTCACCAACGGCCACGGCTTTTTCGAGGTTGCGCCGGCATTGCTTCAGTTGCCCGGCCCGGACAGCCCGGCTGGTCCCCTTTATCTTTTCTCACTAGTGTTCACCGGAATGATGGGTGCCTGGTGTTGGCCCGATCTTTTCGTCCGGATGTTCAGTGTCAAGACGCCCCGAAGCGTCCAAAAGTCAGCAGTGCAAGCTGCACCCGTCATGTTCATTTTCTCCGGCGCACTCACCACACTCTGCCTGCTGGCTTCCAGTGTCCCTGGAGTCTCTGATGCCCCGGACACGGTGTGGTTCATCCTTGCCGGAGTCGGCGGCGTTGGAATGGTCGCAGTGGCCGGGGTGTGCGTCGTAGCGGCAACAATGGGCAACGTCGGGGCGAACCTGCAGGCAATAGGAACGCAGGTGGTCAACGATGTGATCGAAGTCCGCAACCACGAGCGGGTTGAAACCGCCAAAGGGGCAAAAATTGCTGTCGCTGTTATAACACTGGTTTCCGCTGGCATCGCCTTATTGACGGCGAACCAAGTGTCCGGACTGATTGCTATCGGGGGGTGTCAAGTTTTCTGTGTAAGGGACCGGTCGGTTGTCCGGTCTGCCGGG
>NZ_JAPDNV010000019.1:0-72220 GCF_026013155.1 Paenarthrobacter sp. PAE-2
AAATGAGATGATCAGAACCTTCCTGTTGCGATAACCGCTAGAAACCGCCCGCTCAGAGCAACCACAAATGCTGGTCAGTTGGGCTGGAAAGTGGTGATTAGGAGGAGTGCGGCATCTGCGGTCGGCTGGTCCGGTGGATCGCTGTCACAGCTGCTCCTTGTCCCATCCTGCCGTGGGCCTGGTTGCGGTCCTTGGGATGACGTTTCTTGCCGTTCCCGTCCGGCCACTGCCTCGTTTGTCCGGTGCCGAGGGTTGCTGCGATGGCGGTCGGCTCGGGCATGGGGGCCATGTCCATGGACTCCACCAAGTGGCTTGCTACCTCGGGGTTGATGTTGCCGGATTCTTGATTGGCGGTCATGGTTCTTCCTTTCTCCGATGAAACGAAGGGACTTCAATTTTAGGCCTACCAGCGGACCTTTTTCATGGTCTTGGCCTGCTTTCCGCTGGCGTGGGTTGGCTTGTGCCCCTTGCCGGTGCTTTTCCAGCCATCGGGGGTGCCGCCGCCGGATTTGCTGGCGAGCATGGCCCTCTGGGCGTCGGTCAGTTTGGACTTAATGCCACCCGAGGCGGCTTGGTTGTTGTCGGGGGTGTTGGCAGTCATTAGTGGACTCCTCAAAGGTTTTTACAATCCTGGAGAGGCGCACGAACCACGGCGTCACGGTGCGATCATGATGCAAAAGAGGCGACAACGGGAACGGCGTGGAGGCAGGGCCTCAACAGGCGTGGATTTTTGTCGGGTGAAACTCGGCGGCGCACAAAGGCACAGGCCGGTTTACTCAAAAATCAGTGTTCCCATGCGTCACACCTTAGCTACCTTGCCCGATGTTTGTGAACCCCTCCGGGCACCGTGATTTTGTTAGCATGACCCCAATGTCTCCGGATCCTGCCGTCGTCCTCGCGCTTCGTGCCGCCGGCTGCGTCTTCGCAGAGGAGGAAGCCGGACTGCTCATGGGAGCCGCCCGGAACGAGCAAGACTTTGTGTCGATGGTGCAGCAGCGCATCAGCGGGATACCCCTTGAACACATCCTGGGGTGGGCCGAATTCTCCGGAAGCCGCATGGTGGTGGAGCCGGGCGTTTTTGTGCCGCGGCGTCGCACGGAGTTCCTGGTCCGCCAGGCGGCCTTGGTCGCCAAGCCAGGCGCCGTCGTCGTTGATCTGTGCTGTGGTTCCGGTGCCATCGGCGCTGCCTTGAGCGATCAGCTGGGCAGTTGCCAGCTATACGGCGCGGACATCGACCCTCTGGCTGTCGCATGCGCCGCCCGGAACATCGGCCCGCGTGGCGGCCAGGTATTCCAGGGTGACCTGTTCGAGCCACTGCCCCCGGAACTTCGGGGCCGCGTGGACGTCCTACTGGTCAATGCCCCTTACGTTCCCACCGGCTCGATCGCCATGATGCCGCCGGAGGCCCGCCTTCACGAACCCCTGACAGCGCTCGACGGCGGCAGTGACGGTTTGGACGTCCAACGTCGCGTCGTGAGGGACTCACCGGAGTGGTTGTCGCCCGGCGGAACACTGCTGATTGAGACCTCGGACGAACAAGCCTCGGCGACCGCCTCGTTGATGGTCGACGCGGGGCTCCGGGCGAGCGTCCTTTTCGATGGGGATTTTGGGGCAACGGTGGTCCTCGGACGGTGGCCCTAGGGGTGCAATAGGTTAGCTTTCGCGGTGAAAAAGCCGCCGTTTGATGTACTTCACTAAACAATTTATAACGGCATGCGGCCGGCACCTACTTCCCTGTTATGACGGGGCAAAACCGGGCAAAGAGAAGTAAGATTGCTTAGCAATACATGCCCCGAAGTGGCCCCAAAAACCGATCCCAACTCGGATTGGTGTGCAAAACCGCGTAAAATTGAACACCTGCCCAGAGCGGGGCAGCAGAAGTCGCAAGCAAATGACCTCCCTAGGAGAAGCCCAAATGCCCATAGACCAAAGCAACACCGTCTCTCCGGATGGCGCAAGGAACGCCTCCGGAAACAAGGTAGCGGCAGGCCCGGAACCGGCCTCCGCAAGAGTAGGTAAAAGCACCAAGAAACCGAAGCTTCGGACGAAGCGCCGGTTGAAGGAATCCGATGTGAACGTCGTGGACCAGCCGATGCTGAAGAAAGCACTCGGCGGCACGATCGTCGGCAACACTATGGAATGGTACGACGTAGGTGTCTTCGGTTACCTCATCACCACCATGGGACCCGTATTCCTCCCGGAAGCTGACCCGTCCGTCCAAACACTCTTCCTTCTGGGCACGTTCGCCGCCACCTTCATCGCACGCCCCCTTGGTGGAGTTGTGTTCGGTTGGCTCGGCGACAAGATTGGCCGCCAGAAGGTTCTCGCGGCAACCCTGATGCTGATGGCGGCAAGTACGTTCGCCGTCGGACTCCTGCCTGGCTATGCGCAGATCGGTATCTGGGCAGCAGCACTCCTGGTGATCCTTAAGCTCGTCCAGGGCTTCTCAACCGGCGGTGAATACGCCGGCGCAACCACGTTCGTGAGCGAATACGCTCCGGACAAGCGCCGCGGCTTCTTCGCCAGCTTCCTGGACATGGGCAGCTACATTGGCTTCGCGCTCGGCGCAGCCTTGGTCTCGGTCCTGCAGCTCACGCTCGGACAGGGAGCCATGGAGGAATGGGGCTGGAGGATTCCGTTCCTCGTTGCCGGTCCGCTCGGCATCATCGCTGTATACTTCCGGACCAAGATCGAGGAATCCCCGCAGTTCCAGGCCACCCTGGATGCGCAGGAAGCCATCGCCAAGAACGCTGCTTCGCAGGACGTCCATGCCAACAAGGGTCCCATCGGCATCATCAAGGCCTACTGGCGCCAAATCCTGCTGGCCATGATCCTTGCCGCCGCAGCCAACACTGTTGGCTACGCCCTTACGTCTTACATGCCCACCTACCTCACGGATTCCAAGGGCTACGATCCCGTCCACGGCACCTTGCTGACCATTCCGGTCCTGGTGATCATGTCTCTGTGCATTCCGTTGACCGGCAAGCTCTCCGACCGTATCGGCCGCCGCCCTGTGCTGTGGATCGGCGCAGGCAGCACCATAGTCTTCTCCATCCCTGCCTTCATGCTCATTGGCATCGGCGAGGTATGGTCCACGCTGTGCGGCCTCGCCCTGATCGCTTTCCCGGTGACGTTCTACGTCGCCAACCTGGCCTCGGCACTGCCGGCGTTGTTCCCGACGTCCAGCCGCTACGGCGGAATGGGCATCGCCTACAACTTCTCCGTGGCGATCTTCGGCGGAACCACGCCGTTCATCGTCCAAGGCCTGATCGATGCCACCCGCGACGACATGATGCCCGCGTACTATCTCATGGTTTGGTCCATCCTCGGCGGAATCGCGATCTTCTTCCTGCGTGAATCCGCGAAGCGCCCGCTTCCGGGCTCCATGCCCAGCGTGGACACCGAGGCCGAAGCCCGTGAACTCGTGGAAACCCAGGACACCAACCCGCTCATCAACCTGAACGAGATGCCGTTCGATGGCCAGCCCGTAAGCGATGCTGCCTTTGGCCGGGACAAGAAGGACCTGACACCTGCTTAGGAATTACTTGCCTGCAACTTCTGCGCGCGTATCCGATAGTTCGCGGTAACCAAACCGCCCACCGTAGCCACCACCCACAAGGCGCTCTCCTTGAGGTTGGTGGCTACGGCTGTAACTAGGCCTTTTCCAGTCCAGCCAGGTAGCTGAACAGGGCCCTGATCCCAAAGGTCCACGGCTCCATGTCTTCCGTGTTCCGGACCTGGTTCACCAGCATTCCTAGCTGCGCGCTGCTAATGGTCACAACGTCACCGCTCTTGTGGGTGAAGCCGAGCCCTTCCGCCTCACGGTCCTGCGTGGGGGCGAAGAGCGTTCCGGTGAAGAGGGCAAAACCGTCAGGATATTGGTGGTGCCGGCCGTGCGCGGCCGCTACGAGTTCCTCGAAGGAACGGCTGATGTGGCTGAGGCTGTTCCGGCCCTCAAGCCGGTGACCATCGGCCCCTTCCACGTTCAGGGTGATCTCTTCAGACCGAAGGGACTCCAGAGTGAACCCACCATGGAACAACCGGATAAACGGGCCAACCGCGCACGAGGCATTGTTGTCCTTGGCCATTCCCAGCAGCAGGGCACTTCGCCCTTCCACGTCCCGGAGATTCACATCATTGCCGAGTGCAGCACCCTTGACCCTGCCCGCGGAATCGACCAAGAGGACGAGTTCCGGTTCGGGATTGTTCCACGAAGAAAACGCGGGAATACCAACGCCGGAACCATAACCCACGGCTGACAGCACAGGAGCTTTGGTAAATACCTCCGGGTCCGGGCCGAGCCCCACCTCCAAGTACTGGGACCACATGCCTTGGGCGGCCAGGATCTTCTTGGCTTCCAGGGCCTGTTCGGATCCGGGACGGACAGAAGTCAAACCGCCGTCGAGGGCTTTGTTGACGCTCTTCCTAACTTCCGCAGCACGGTTGAAGTCACCTTCGCACCGTTCCTCGATGACACGTTCCACCATGCTCTCCACGAAGGTCACGCCGCAGGCTTTGATCACCTGGAGATCCAAAGGCGCCAGGAGGAACGGGAGGTTACGGTCCCCTGACGTAGAGTTTTGGACCACCTCCCCCAACGTCCAGGGAAGAAAGTTCGAAGCGCTGTTGAGAACCAGATGGGCGGGATCGTCGTTTTCCAAGAGTTCCGACACGGTGCCAAACGCCGGGGTCAGGTCCACAAGTTCCTCGCCCCGGACCGCGACTACCCGCGGGCCCTGGCTGTTCGGATCCCAGACACGCCCAACCAACACGGAATCAGTTCCGTCCGACGGCAGGATATCCGCCAGGCTTCCGTTATTCACTCACTTTTCCTTCCCGATTGGTGATTCCCAGACTCCATCCACCCGGCGCCGGATCCGCCACGGATTGTCATCACGCAGCGGTGCCGGCAGTTGGGACGGCGGGAAGGAATCGTAGGCCACAGCCCGCATGAACCGAGCGATCGCCGCCGTTCCCACGGACGTGGTGGTTGCCGTAGTGGCCGGGTACGGTCCGCCGTGGTGCTGTGCATAGCTCACCGTCACACCTGTGGGCCAGGCGTTCCACAGCAACCGGCCGCAGCGTTCCCGCAGAGTGGACAGCAGATCCGAGACGTCTTCGTGGGGTTCGGCATGAACGGTGCCGGTCAGTTGCCCCACCATTAATCCTGCCAGGGAGACCAGGTCATCACCTGGGTGATACTCCACTACTACCGCAGCCGGTCCGAACATCTCCTGTTCAAGGATTCCGGGATGTTTGCGGACGTGATCAGCCGTGGTCTTCAGGATAGTAGGGTGGGGCGCCTCGGAATCGTCCCCTGCCAACAGCACGTCTACACCGGGTGCGGCCCGCACGGATTCCAAGGCCCGATCGAAGCCTTCCCGCAGTCTGGGGCTAAGGAGCGGGCGGCGCGGCTTGCCTGCGACTTCCCGTTTGAGAATGTCAGAGACGTCATCACCGTTGCCGGTTAAGGCGGAGGAGTCCCCCGGGACAAAAAGAAGCCCAGGTTTGGTGCAGAACTGGCCCATCCCCATAGTGAATGACGACGCGAAACCGGCCAGGATCTCATCGCGTCGCGACTTCCAAGCAGCTTCAGTGACGAACACAGGGTTGATGCTGCCCAGTTCTCCGTAGAAAGGGATGGGTGACGGGCGTCGTGCCGCCCGGTCAAACAGCGCCCTTCCTCCGGCGGTGGAACCAGTGAAGCCAATAGCCATTACCAACGGGTGGTCCACCAGGCATTCAGCTGCCGCCCGTCCGATGATGGTGGAGAAAAGTCCCTGCGGAGCACCTGCCGATTCCAACGCTTCCTCCACGATCGCACCTGTGCGCAGGGCAAGCTGCAGGTGGCCTTCGTGGATCTTATGCACCACTGCACACCCGGCGGCGAGTGCAGATGCGCTGTCTCCACCCATGACGCTGAACGCGAAGGGGAAGTTGGAGGCCCCGAATACGCCTACGACGCCCAGAGGCACGGAGACGCGACGGATATCCGGCCGCGGACCCATCCCCCACGTCGGATCGGCGTGGTCGATGGTTGCGTCCAGGTGTTCTCCCCGAACGACCTCCTCCGCGAACAACCGTAGTTGGAAGACGGACCTCTTGAGCTCGAAGGAAAGCCTTCCCTCGTCCAAGTGGGTTTCTTCTTGTCCCAGGGCCACCAGCTCATCTGCATTCGCTTCCAATGCAGCGGCGATGCCCCCTAACCATGCGGCACGCGTGCCCGGGTCGATGTCCCTTGCTTGTTCGTAGGCCGCGTGGGCGGCGGTGATCCTGGTGTTTGTTTCCTCGACTGTGGTGAACATTGTCCCTCCTTCCACGTTTGGCTCCCTAACCCACCGGAGTGGTTTCCAGGTTGAAGAACGACCTCGCGTCCGGGGGACGGATATCCGCTACCGCATCGGTGAATATCCGCATGGGGTGTGGCGTGTAAGGGTGTTCAGCGATGGCGTCGAAGTCGAGTTCGATGCCCAGACCAGGTCCTTCCGGGATGAGGATGTCCCCGTCCTCGGTCAGCGTCAGCCGTTCACTGGAAATTTCGCTTCGCCACGGCACGTCAGTGGCCATGATTTCCAGGTAGCGGAAGTTCGGCACCATGGCGCCGAGCTGCAACGTGGCGGCCGTGCTGAGAGGTCCGCTGGGGTTGTGCGGGGCGAAGGGAATGTACTGGGAGGCAGCAAGCGTGGCGATGAATTGCAGTTCCATCAGTCCACCGGCATGCGTGACGTCCGGCTGTACGTAGTCAACGGCGTGCCGGCCCAATGCCGGCACGAACGTGCTCCGTCCGATCCAACGTTCTCCTGCGGCGATGGGTACGGGAGACTTGGAACGGATCTCCACGAGGGAATCGATCCCATCCGGCGGGCACGGCTCCTCGAAGAACATAGGATTGAATTGTTCGATTTCGCGGGCCACCTTGATGGCGGTTGGGACATCGAACCTGCCGTGCCCCTCGATGAACAGCTCGACGTCGTCCCCCACCGCTTCGCGAACGGCGGCCACGGGTTCCAGCATCCGTTTAAGGTCCCGCGGTTCCAGGGTGAGGTCGGCAGCTTCAAACGGGTCCCATTTCAGGCCCCTGAATCCTTGTCCGATGGTCTGCACGGCTGCTTCGGCAAAGTCTTCAGGAGTTCGCGCCCCGGAAAACCACCCGTTGGCGTAGGCCCGCACACGGTCGCGGACCTGGCCGCCGAGCATGCGGTGGACCGGCACGCCCAAGGCACGCGCCGAGACATCCCACATGGCCATTTCCAGAGCGCTCAACGCAGTCATGGAAACGGGCCCGCCCCGCCAGTACGCATCCCTGTTGAGGTGGTAGATCGTCTCTGTGATGCGGGTCGGGTCTTTCCCTCGTACCGCGTCCGCGAGGACAGCAACGGCACCGACAACGGCGTGTTCCTGCCCTTCAAGGGTCGCCTCGGCCACTCCAGTAATTCCTTCGTCGGTGCTGAGCCTGACGAAAATAAGGTTTGTCCGGTAAAAATCGACAACCACGGTATCGAGGTTGGTTATTTTCATAAGTGAGTCTTCATCCCTTAACCGCGCCAGCAGTCATGCCGCTGACGACGTATCTCTGTGCAAAAAGGTAAAAAGCGACTGCGGGCAGGGTGAACAGCAGGCCCACCGCCATGATGCTTTGGATAGAGGTGTCCTGCTCGCCGATGAAGCCGGCCACGCCAACCGAGGCCGGTTGCAGTGACTTGTCGAAGACGAACGTGACCGCAAAGACGTACTCGTTCCAGGCGCTGAAGAACGCGATGACGGCAGCAGCTGCAATCGCCGGCGCGATGAGCGGCAGGATGATGCGGAACAGTACCGTGGGCGGATTGCTTCCGTCCACGCGCGCGGCCTCGTCGAGATCCCGCGGGACTCCGTCAATGGCTCCCTTGAGGATCAAAGCAACCACCGGCAGGGTGAAGGCCGTGTCCGCGAGGATAAGCCCGTGCAAGGAATTCAGCAGGTCGAACCTGCGGAAAACGGCAAACAGGGGGACAACCAGCAATGCTTCCGGAAGCATCTGGGTGAAAAGCAGGGCGAGACCGACAGTTGCTTTCCCCCGGAAACCGAACCGGGACAGTGCATAGCCCAGGGGCACACCCAAGGCGATGGACAGCGCGGTGGTGCCGGCCGCCACGATGAAGCTGTTGGTCAGCCACCCGACTACTTGGCCGTCAGCCAAGGCATCGCTGAAAACGTTGAGCCTGGAGAAGTCCGGAAGCAGGTTGATCGACGTGCCGAAGAGGTCCTCATCCGATGTCAGTGCCGTGACGAACATCCAGTACACCGGGAAGATGGCGAGCCCCAGGACAACCAGGACGGCCAGCATGCGTGCAGTCACGCCAAGGTGTAAGCGGCGCATCATGCCTCCTTAGCGGCCGCACGGGCGACCAGTCGACTACCGATAATGACGATGAGGGAGATAACGATGCCCACCATCCCGATCGCGGCGGCTGTCCCGAGTTGTTTGGACTCGAAGGCCTGTGAGTAAAGATCGATGACCAGTGTCCTGGTGGAGCCCAGGGGTCCGCCGCGTGTCATGAGCCAGATGAGCTCGAATCGGCGCAGCGACCAGATGGTCATGAGCACGGCGACCAAACCGATGGTCGGTTTCAGCACCTGCCAGGTGACCACGCGGAAGATCATCCACCGGCCGGCACCATCAACCTGGGCGGCTTCGACGAGTTCCTGCGGCACACTCTGCAGCGCAGAGAGGAGGACGACTGCAACGAACGGGACCAGCTGCCAGATGGTGGTCATGAGGATGGCAGCCAGTGCCAACCGGGGGTTATCCAAAACGCCGTTCTCGCCGGGGTCTATTCCCAAGCCCTTCAGCACCCGGGTAAGGAGGCCGAATTGCGGGTTGAACATCCATACCGCGATGAGTGCCACCGCGATTCCGGGAGCGGCCCACGGCACGGTGACCAACGAACGGGCAACTGCCCGGCCCGGGAACCTGCCGTTCAGCAGGAGAGCCACTACCAACCCCAGTCCTACCGAACCGACGACGCAGGCGGTGACATACAGAAGGGTGGTGAGCAGGGTCTGCCGGAACGACGCATCCCCGAGGACGGACTGATAGTTGGCCAGGCCAACCCAAACGTTCAGGGTCGGATTGAGCAGCGTTGTCCTGGTGAAACTTAGCCAGACCTCCTGCAAGAGCGGGAAGAGCTGGAAGATACCGATATAGAGGACTGCCGGGGCAAGGAAGAGATACGGCGTCCACGGACTGCCGACTGCGCTCTTGCGCCGGCGCTTGCGCGGGGACGGGGAAACGGGGTTGGAAGTGTTCCCGGTCCCCGGGGACCGCGACAGCAGACGCGGTCCCCCTTTTTGGCCGCTCATTACCTAACCAGCTCCTCGGCCTGCTTCTGGGCCTTCTCCATTGCAGTCTTCATGTCCTGCTGGCCCTGGAGGGAGGAAAGAACCTCGGTAACAACAATGCGGCGGATGTCCGCGGTCTGCGGGCCGAAGCCGTTGACAATCTGCGGAACACCGGACTCAGTCAGCTTGTCCAGCTCCGGGAGGAAGGGGAACTTCTCCAAGCTCTCGGCGCTGCGTTCGGTGGGAGTCGCGACGCTGCTGGCGCCCAGTACTTCCTGGAGCTTGACCTGCTGCTCGGGCTTCAGGATCCACTGGATGAAGTCGAGGGCGGCATCCTTGTGCTTGCTGTTGGCGTTGATGACGATCGGCGCCAACAGGGAGCCCTGCTTCTGCTCAGGGAACGGGATCCGGGCAACACTGAAGTTCAGTGCCGGGTTTGCCGACTTGGTAGCGGTCACGTAGCCGCCATTGTTGAGCTCCATTCCGACCTTGCCGTTGGCGAACATCTTGCGGAAGGTTGCTGCGTCCGCGCCCTTGGGGATGACGTTGGCGTCGTAAAGCTCCTTGTACTTTTCCAGCCCTTCAATAACCTCGGGCGAATCCAGGGTGAGCTTCCCGCCGTCGGACCAGTCACCGCCGAAGCCGAGCACGTAGTTGTAGATGTCCTGCCAGACGCCTGCTTCTTCAGCTTGTGTCTGGCGGAAGGCCAGGCCGTAGACGTCGCCCTTGGTGGTGGCCTTGGCAGTCTCCATGAACTCATCGAAAGTCTTGGGAGCCTCCGGGATGAGGTCCTTGTTGTAGAACATGCCGTAGTTGGAGTTCTCGAAGACTACGCCGTACCGGTGTCCGTCGACATTCAGGTACTTGTCCGGCCCCGCAATCAGGTTGAGCTTGGAGGCGTCGATCTTGTCATCGAGTGGCTCAAGCAGGGCAGAAGCTGCTGCCGTGGAGAACTCGGGCATGTCAAAGCGCACCAGGTCCGGTCCTTCTCCACCGCCCATCTGCGTCAGGACCGTCTGGCCGAAGGTCGGGTACGGCACCGAAGCGGGTTGGACAGTTACCGTGTCCTGGCTCGCGTTGTACTCATCGATGAGCTTTTGCAGGCCCGGCCCGCGGCCCGGGTCTCCGAGGGTGGAGGCGGCGAAGGTGATAGTCGCCGGCTGGGGGGAGCCGGAGTCGTTCTCCGGGGACGGCGAGCAACCGACAAGAACGGTGGCTCCCACTGCGACGGCGGCGAAGACAGAGAGAGTCTTAGCGCGGCGGTTGGGGCGAAATGGCATAGCTACTCCTTCGTATGCATCTTTCCGTGAGACGTAGCCCACATATGTGAGTATTATTACTAATAATAGGTATAAAGGCAATAGTCGGGTTGAAGGGGTAGTGTATCGCCATGACGAACCTGCACTCCGAGCTGGTGGACATGCTTGGCCTACGCATCGTGCGCGGAGACTACCCTCCCGGAACGCGCATCGATGTGGACTCTCTGGAGCCGGAGTTCGGAGTGAGCAAAACCGCCATGCGGGAAGCCCTGCGCGTCATCCGCGAAAAGGGCTTGATCGATTCCTGGCCCCGGCGGGGAACGATCGTCAACGACAGAAAGTCATGGAAGCTACTGGACAGCGACGTCATCAAATGGCGGCGCGCAGCACGGCGCGACGACGACCGCCTCTTGGCCGAACTCTCCCAGTTGAGGGACGTCATTGAGCCGGCCGCCGCAAAGCTCGCTGCGCGGTTCAGGAAACCCGAGGATCTTGAGGCCCTTGAGAAAGCCTTCGCCGAGTTCGAAGCCTCAGGCAGGGATGTTGAACGGCTCGCAGCAGCGGACCAGGACTTTCACCTGAGCCTGCTGCGGGCTACGCACAACGAACTCATGATGCGCCTTGATGTGGTGATCGTGCACGCGCTCAGCGCGCGGAACCGGATCCAACACCACCCGGGAGGCCACTGGCTGGATCCGGTACCCGATCACAAATCCATTTTGGATGCCATCAAGAAGGGCGATCCGGAAGCGGCTGAGGCAGCCATGCGGTACGCGATCCGCGAATCGGATGTTGATTTGAGCAGCGGTGAGCCGGAATTTGAATCCCCCCTTGACCTTCCGGGGCTCGATACAGAACTGCACTCCCGCTAGCGCGGAAGCTACAGCTGCCCTTTCAGCGCCGCACCGATAATCCGCACCCCTTCCGGGAACGCTCCCGGGTTGGGCCCGGCATAGTTGAGCCGGACATACGGCCCTTCGGGTTCGGCAGGGAACCACTCGGAACCTGCGGCGATCAGGACACCGGCCGCCTCGCAATCCTTGGTGAGGCGTTCGGCGTCGACCCCGTCCGGAAGCCGCAACCAGAGGTTCAGGCCGCCCTTGGGCAGGTGCGTCAGGTGGGCCTCCGGGATGTGCTCGCTGAGGCTGGTGGCCAGAAGGTCCCGCCGCGACTGCAACTGAGCCGAGACTCCCCGGAGGTGGGTTTGCCACCCGGGCTGGGTGACGACGTCGAGCGCGGCCGCCTGCAGGAGGCCGCTGACGTACATCGACTCGGCGGCTTGGGCGGTAAGGATCCGCTCCCGGGCCGGGCCGCGGGCGACCACCGCCGCCACGCGGATGGACGGGGACACGCTCTTGGTCAGCGAACGAATGTAGAGGACGTGCCCCGAGTCGTCCTTGGCGGCGACCGGCACTGATTGGGCAGTGATTCCGAAGTCGTGGGCCCAGTCGTCCTCCACAAGGAAAGCGCCATGGGCCCGCACCACGTCCAGGACTTCCTCGCCGCGCCGAACCGACCACTGGGCACCGGTCGGGTTCGCGAAGTTGGGTTGGGCGTAGAACATGCGGGCGCCCGTCTCTTCGAAAGCACGAGACAGCTGTGCGGGGTCAGGACCGTCCGGCCCGCTCGGTACCGGGACCACGCGGACACCCGCCTGCGCGGCCGCAAGCAACGCGCCCCAATAGCTGGGCGACTCCACCAGCAGCGGCTGGCCGTGGCCCACCAGGCCGCGGAAGATCGAGCTCAGTCCGCTTTGGCTTCCAGGAAGCACGACGACGTCGCCTGGCTGGGGCGGCGTCACGCCAACCGGCGTTGAGGTACTAAGTTCCTGCGCGAACCACGACCGCAGCTCCGGCAGACCCGCGACGGGCGGCCTGGACAACGCGGCCTCGCCACGCGCCGCACGGGTCAGTGCCGAACGAACCAGCCTCTCGGGGAGGAGCTCGCGCGCCGGGTACCCGGAGTGGAAGGCAATCACATCATTGGACGCACTCCGCATCGCAGCGGTGTTGGTTAGCCGGGGTGCCTGGAGCGCACCAAGGGCAGCCGTCTGCCACCCATAATCCACCGGACGCGCGGTGCGGTAGGCGCGGACGAACGTTCCAACGCCGGGACGGCTCTCGATAAGCCCTTGGGCGGTGAGTGTCCTCAGTGCCTTCTGCACTGTCACGGGGCTCGCTTGATACTCCGCCACGAGTTGGCGCGTGGAAGGCAGTCGGGCCCCGGGGGCGGCTGCGGCAATCCACTCTTTCAGTCGCGAGACTATCCGTGAACTGCTATCGTTGTTCATGAACCAACATAGTAGCGCTACTCTCATTCAGTCGCCAGCGTTACCCACGCCCACCGCATCCGGAATTTGGTGGGGGCTTGTGGGCGTGTTCGCCTTCTCCTTCACCGTTCCCTTGACGCGGGTGGCCGTCGATGGGATGTCGCCCCTGTTTATCGGAGCCGGCCGGGCAGTAACAGCCGCCATCCTTGCTGCCGCTGCCCTGGCAATCACCAAGCAACGCTTCCCCCAAGGCATGCAGTGGTTGCGCCTGGCAGTAGTCGCCGGCGGAATCGTGGCCGGGTTCCCGCTACTCACCACCTTTGCCCTGACCAGCACCTCCGCGAGCCACGGCGCCGTTGTCATTGCCCTTCTGCCGGCAGCAACAGCGACTGTGGCCGTCATGCGGGGACGCGAACGTCCGAGGCCCCTGTTCTGGGTGCTCACGGGAGTGGGCGTGGTGGCCGCAGTGGTTTTCGCCCTGGCGCAGTCGGGCGGCTTTGGGTCACTTCACTGGGCTGACCTTCTCCTGCTCGGAGCCGTTGTGGCCGCCGCTATCGGCTACGCGGAAGGCGGCCTGTTGGCCCGCGAACTGGGTGCATGGCAGACCGTCTCCTGGGCCTTGGTGGTGGCTTCGCCCGTCATGGTCCTGTTGACGGCCATGTCGCTGGCCTCTGGCTTCCCTTCCACGACGCCGGCCGGTTGGGCGGCCTTTGCCTATTTAGGCGTGGTCAGCATGTTCCTCGGGTTCTTCGCCTGGTACCGCGGGCTTGCCATCGGGCCCATGGCCCAAGTCAGCCAGATCCAGTTGGTACAGCCCGTCATGACCATCGCGTGGGCAGCTCTCCTGCTCGGCGAATCCCTCACCCTGACCACCGTTATCGGCGGTCTCCTGGTGATCCTCTGCGCAGGCGCCGCCGTGCGCGTGAGGCTCGCGCCGCCGTCGCGCCCCTAACCCAAGCTGAAAGGACACTTCCATGTACACCCCCGCCCACTTCGCCGCATCCGAAGAGACCATCGAGGCACTGCTCCGCAACTCCGGGGCCGCCAACCTCGTGACCATGACACCGGACGGCCTGCTCGCCACGCTCCTGCCCTTCGTCTTTGACCCCTCCGTTGGGGACCACGGCGCCCTGCAAACCCACATGGCGCGCAACAATCCCCAATGGTCAACGCCTGCGACGGGTGAGGCGTTGATGATCCTTCAAGGTCCGGACGCCTACATTTCCCCCTCCTGGTACGCCTCCAAGGCCGAGCATGGACGGGTGGTTCCCACGTGGAACTACTCCACCGCGCACGTCTACGGCCGGCTGGTGATCCATGACGACGGCGACTGGCTGGGAAAGCACGTCCGGCAGCTTTCGGATCACCACGAGTCGGCGATGGCGCGTCCCTGGTCGGTGGACGAGGCACCGCAGCGCTTCATTGCCGGGCAGTTGAAGGCGATAGTCGGCGTCGAACTTGTGATGACGCGCGTGGAGGCGAAAGCGAAACTCAGCCAAAACCGGACGCCGGCTGATGTGGAAGGTGTCATCGCCGGACTCCGGTCGGTAGGCGACGCGGCCAGTGCAGCCGACGTTGAGCGGGCACGGAACTCATAGACCCGGCAATCAGACGTCCAGGAGTGGCCATGGCGCATTTGCCTGCGGTGGCGGAACCTACGCGGGCGGGACCACCGGGCGCCACATCGCCACCCGCGGCCAGCGCGTCAGTCCCAACTCCGCCTCATGCTCCATCAGGCGGGTGAGCTCCGGCCCCCGCAGCCCGGCGTCGAACATCTCGAAACCGAGGCGGCGATAGTACGGCGCGTTCCAGGGAACGTCCCGGAAGGTGCTGAGGGTCTGACGGTGCATGGCGTGGCCCCTCGCCCAAACCCGGGCGGCATGGAGCAGTTCCCGGCCGATGCCTTGGTGGGCCTGGTCCGGGTGAACACTCACCTGTTCCACATGGGCGTTTCCGTCCACCACGTCCACAAGGATGTAGGCCACGGGGTAGTCGAGGCCGTCGACGTAAACCCAGGCCCGTCCTGCAGAGACATACTCCTGCAACACGTCTAGGGGAAAGGGTTCGTCGTTGGCAATCTGGTCCATGCCCAGGGAACGGAAGGCCTCCCCCGCGGCGCGCTCAATGGTCTGCAGCTGCCCGAGGTCATCCGAATGCGCCAGCCGGATCATCGGCCCGGATCCGGTGTTGCAAGGGCCTGCGCCACAAGGAACTCGTTCCGCTCCCGGATCAGGTTCTCCATATAGCGCGCCAGGACAAGCTTCTCCACCAGCCGGCCCAGGGCACCGAACGGTGCGGCGAACTCAACGGTGTCCACCATCAGCGTGCCGCTGCCATCGGGCCGAAACTCATGGGTGTGCCGGAGGTACTTGAAGGGTCCGCGGACCTGCTGGTCCGTGAACGACGCCGGCGCCTCCATGTGGGTGATCCGGCTGGTCATGCGAAACCTGACGCCCAGATGCCATGCCTGCCAGGTCACGTGCTCGCCCTCCGAGATAAGCCCTGTGGTGGTGCCGGCGATTGCCCTCTCCCGGCTTTTGGTCATGGAGCCCACGTGGGCGTCGATGTTTCGGGACAAGTTGAACAGGTCCGCCGGTGGCATGGTGGAGCGGGTTCTGCAGACGAAAGCTACGGGCATATCTCGATCTTTCCAGATTCCTCTGACAGTCCTTACTACGCGTTGTGACCGGGCTTTTGGCAGCTCGCGCGGCAATCCTGATAATTTTCGGACGTGAGCCTTTAGCCCACAAGCCCTTGATGATTGGTGGTGTTCCCATGTCCGTGTTCATGACGCACGCCCGGGAACTTCACCGGATCGGTCCGGCGAACAACGACAGGCTATCGGCCGTACGCGTCGGGCTCAGCGTGGTTGTGCCTGGACTCTTCCTTATTGTCATCGGCCGCCCCGAACTCATGATGTATGCAGTCTTCGGCGCCTTGACCGGCATGTACGGACGCAATGAATCGCACCAACTTCGGCTCAGGCACCAAGCACAGGCGGCGCTGTTGCTGGTGGGCGGCCTGTCCATCGGCACCTTCCTGTCCGTCAACCATATTCATTCGTGGTGGCTCGTGCTCGTGGCTACGCTCTTCGCGGGTGCCGGCTCTTTCTTCTGTGATGCCGCGAAGCTAAGGCCCGTCGGACCGTTCTTCGGAATCCTCGCCCTGGGTGCCTGCGCGTCAGTACCCACCAGCGTTCCATTTACGACGGCGGTGCTCATCGGTGCTGCCTCGGCAGCGTTCTCGATCGTGGTTGGCTTTGCGGGGTGGTTGCGAACCCGCTCATGGGAACGGGGTGCGGTCCGGGACGTACCACTGTTGCGGGGGCCTCTACGGCAGTCAGCCCTGGTCCATGCGACGCGCTACGTCCTTGCAGTCAGCGCGGCCGGGGTTTGCGGCGTACTCAGTGGCAGCGGCCACCCGCACTGGGCCATGGCAGCAGCGGCCGTCCCGCTGGCCGGTGCCGATCTGCCAAGCCGCGTCCACCGAGGCATCCACAGGATCGTGGGGACGTTCCTCGGCTTGGGGGTGGTCGCCGTCGTGCTTTTCCCGAGTCCGGTGTCGCCGCTTCAGTACTTCCCAAGCCACGGCCCGGTGGTACTCGCGGTGATCGTGATGTTATGCCAGTTCCCCACCGAGCTGTTCATGGCCAGGCACTACGGCTGGGCCATGGTGTTCTTTACCCCCGTGGTCCTGCTGATCGCGCAGCTGGCGGCACCCATGGATCCGGGAGTGCTGGTGCTGGAGCGGGCCGTTGAGACGTTCGTGGGAGCGGTCATCGGTATTGCCGTTGCAGTGGTGGTGCAGCGGCATAGGTGGAGCTAATGCGTGTCTCGTAAAGCGGTCAGCCAGATGCTGATGGCTTGGAACACCCAAAAGAGCCGGCGCCACAGGGGCGCCGGGTCTTGCATAGATTCAGCAGCGACTCACTGAATGGCGGATCACCAGTTACTTCAACGTTCCTGTTGGTTGCCCGGTCGAGAATTCGAAAATTCCTATTTGCGTGATTCCGTCCAAGTCGTAGACCGGAACCGTGACAGGACCGTCGCCCCGTGATTCCTGCCATCGTAAAGCCTCTTGGGGAGACTTAAAGATGGACGGATCGCCGGAGGCGACTTTTCGTTCGGTGTTCTTTATGTAGCCGAGCTTTCCGTTGGTGGCATATGCCCGGATAAGGTCAGGCTCGGCGAGGCGGCCATCGATTTCCGTCGGAACACCGTAACTCAATCCAGACTCGTTGCGGTCAAACCCCGCATCACCATCGTGCACAAGAACCGGCGTTATCTCCTTCTCCGATGTAGTTGCTTGCACTTCAGCGGGTAGTGCCTGAGCGATGCCGATTCCGATTCCGCCGAGCAGCGCCGTGGTCAAGGCAACGGACAGTAGAGCCTTCCCGCCTTTGATCTTCTTTACGGTCATACCGCCTCCTGTTGAGTGATTCACGGGTTTTGAACCTTTCCGGGAATGGTGTTGTACCAGTTGTAGTAACCCCCGCTGTTCCATGCCCACGAATCTCCGCCGCTGTAGAAGTACCTGAAACCGCCACCAAAGTAGTAGTAAGCGCTGTACCCGTTGTATTCACCTGGGCACAGCGTCGCGTTCGTGTACCAAACAACGCTTTCCGCTCGCAAGGCAGCTGCCGTTCCCGTCGAACTGCTCTCGAATACCTTGCCCCGAATGGCTATGGAACCAGGTGATACACAGTACGTATCGGGTCCACTGCGGGTCTCTCCGGTTGCGGCTGACGTCGTAACATTCGTGTTCGCCTGGTTCCAATATGTGATGCCACTGACCGTATAGACACCCCTGTCACCCGGGGCATACCCCGCTTGAGCGGCGGCGGGCACCAGGGCCAGAGATGCAGCAAGGCTCATTCCTAGAAGTATCTTGGTGGTTCTTCGCACTTATTTCCCCCGAGTAGCGAGTAATAACAGAACTGAGTGAATCTCCAGAGTGGGCTCAATCTAACAAGACCACAGACATAATGAAAGCGAAATCCACAATATTCTGTATTTTCCGAGAAGCTTTCTCGAGTTTTAATATGACTGCCGATCACCTTTGGATAAGAATTGTCCAATAATGAACAATTGAAGCCCGAATTTGGCCCAATTCGGCCCGTTTGTGGCCCCACTTCACCAACCCAGGAAGTCCTAAAGGCCATCTGGTTCGCGGGAACGGTCAAGCTGGGAAGTGCTCCTGCGCATCGATTCGTGCCAGCATCCCCGAGCGGCAATGACGATCTGCGTCATGATCCAAGCCAAGAGATCACTTATGGGTAGCTCGCGGGTGCAATTCAGGTCGTTCATGACCCATTCAGGGTCCGAAGTGGGTGAACTACTGGCTTGAATGGGCACTGCTCCGGGTGATCTGCGATATCCACTCAAGCGCTGAAGGGACCGATATGACTGAAGCAAGGCCGCGGCCGACGGTGAAGAAACCGGCTTCCCGGTACAGGTTATATGTACCGGGAGCCGACGAGGCTGTGAATGCATGGATGGAACTGCAAGACAATCCTTCGCTGTCCATCCGGATGCTCGTGCGAGAGTGCATCCAACAACACGGATACGTCGATCTCGCAAATCGACCCATTTCGCAGGTGGACTTTCCTACGCCACAGGAACCCCTCAGCGCGCAGACGCAGCTTCGGGAACCGGGCCAAGGATGATCGGCCGGTACACAGTCTTGTTCTGAGAAGCTGATGCGAATCAGTTGAACTTGGTAAGCTTCGCCGGGCGTCTCGGCGGGCCTGCGGTCAGCTTCGCCGGGAGGACGCGCGCGAAGAAGGTGACCACCTTGTACCTCCGCGTCGGGATGGACACAGCTTTGCCTTTGGCGTTGTCCTCGAGGCCTTCACGAACCACCCGCTCGGCCTTCAGCCAGAGGAAACGCGGCGCCACGGACTTATCCATGCCCATCCGATCGTGGAACTCCGTGTGGGTGAACCCCGGGCAGACTGCGGTGACCCGTACGCCCGACTTTGCATAAGCGGTGTTCGCCCAGCGGCTGAACGTCACCTGCCAGGCTTTGGCCGCGGAATAGCTGCCCCGGTTGGCGAAGGCCGCCACGCTGGCCACGTTGATGATCCGGCCCTTGCCCCGCGCCAGCATGACCTCGAGGGCGGCGTGGCATAGCTCCATGGGAGTCTGGACGTGGAGGCGCAAGTGCCTCCGCTCTTCCTCAAGATCGTTGTCCTCGAACGACTTCAAGAGCCCGATCCCCGCGTTATTGACCAGCACGTCCACGGGCCTGCTTGCGTCCCGCAGGCGGTCCGCCACTGCAGAAACCCCGACGTCGGAGGTCAGGTCCGCCGGCAACACCTCCACCGAGATACTGAAGTCGCGCTCGAGTTCCTCGGCCTTGGCTTTGAGTCGCTCTTCATCGCGGGCAACCAGGACCAGATGGTGCCCGGCTTCGGCGAGCTGGCGGGCGAACTCCGCGCCCAGGCCGGCGGTGGCTCCGGTGACAAGGGCAGTGAGTTCGTTGGCTCGAGTGGTCATGGCCCTACCCTAACGCCCCGCAACTCCTCCGCCACCCCCACCGAGTTGACACTTAATGACAATGCTGGCGCGGCGGATTGTCATTAAGTGTCAACTCGGCGGCCAGGGTGAGGGGACGAAACGAGCGTCAGGCGAACTTAGCCAGAGGGTTGGCCAAACGTCCCGCCATTTGGAGGCCCCCGGAGGGATCGGAGATATCCAGCATGTGCTGGTTGTTCCGCAACTGCAGCCTGTTGAGGCAGGACAACTCGAAGTCCGGAGCGAAGAGGTCGTGCCTGGCGAACTGATCGGCGAGTTCGGGGTGGCGGGCCTGGTATTCCCGCAGCACCGATGCTGCTGTGCCCCAGAACTCGTCTTCGCGCATCGTTCCGTCCTCAACAAGAATCGCCGAGAGGAAACGGAAGATGCAGTCGAAGACGTCCGTGAAGATTGCCAACACCATTTCCTCAGCAGGGATCTCCGCCTTTACCCGGGAAGCCTCCTCGGGCAGTTCCAGCCGATCCCCCATGACCACGATTTCCTCTGCAATGTCCTTCATGATCGCCCGCACCGGTACGCCGTCCTCAAGGATCAGGATGACGTTTTCACCGTGGGGCATGAACGCGAGCTCGTAGTTGTAGAGGCAGTGCACCAGCGGCACGAGGTACGCATCGAAGTAGCGGCGCAACCATTGCGTGGGCTCCAGCCCGGAGCGCCCAATCAGCGACGAAACCATCGAGGTTCCGGAAGCATCGATATGCAGCAGGGAAGCCATGGTTGCCAACTGCTGGCCATCCTCAAGCAATAGCAGGGGACTCTCCCTCCACAGGGCAGACAGCATCTTCCTGTACGGCGACCCCTTGGCCGATGCAGCCTCGTAATAGTGGTTGTGGTAACCGATCGCCGCACTTTCCTTGATCATGGCCAGGCCCCGGTCCTGGAGCTCCTGGTCATTGTCGATCAGCTCCTGCAGCCAGTCGTTGATGGCCGGCGTGGCCTTCATGTACTGCGGCGACAACCCCCGCATGAAGCCCATATTCAGCACGGACATCGCCGTCTTCACGTAGGCCTTCTCCGGTGAGGTGGTGTTGAAGAACGTCCGGATGGACTGCTGGGCCTGGTAAGCATCCTCGCCGTAGCCAAGGTTCACAATGTGCCGCTGGGCGATTTCCGCTGCAAACGTAACGGTGAGTTTGTTTTCCCACTGCCAAGGGTGCACGGGCATGAGGAGGTACTCTTCCGGATCCAGACCGGAGGCGGAGAGTTCGGCGTTGAACCAGGCCAAGGTGGTGGGCCCTAATTCCGTTTCAAAGTGCGTCTTGTAGTCCAAACCGGCACTCGAAGTGAACACAGCCTTGGACCGATGGACCGCTATCCACTGCAGCCGGACGGCAGCTCCGGTCTCGGGTGCAAAAGCGTGGTAATCCTCAATACCGAAACCCAGTCGCCCGTTGTTGGCAACGAAGCACGGGTGGCCCTCGGTCATGCTGTGCTCGATTGCCTGGAAGTCGGCAGCAACATCGGTGCCACCCGTCACGCCCGTGGCAAGTTCAACGGAACCGAAGGGTTTGCCCTGCTTGTACGCATGGCCGGCCAGGGTGCTGCTGATCTCTTCCAAATAGACAGGCAGCATTTCCATCCTGATGCCGAGGGCTTCGTGGAACTCGGCAATGAAATCCAAGGCATCCAACGGCAGCTCCCCGCCATCCCGGAGCCGGGAAATGGAATCCGGGAGCACCGACCAGTGCTCCAGTTCCAAGACCCGGGCGCGGAAGCGGTACTCCACGGAACCGTCATCACTCACCACCTTGTAGAGACCAATTCCGTCCCCCTCTTCGCGGATGAGTTCGGGAACAAGGATGCGTTCATGCGAGAACTCTGCGAGCGCTTTGCGGACCAGGTGCCTGTTGGCAATGGCCCAACGCTCCGGCGTCAGGTGGGCTACGGGCGACTGTCCTGTTTCGGCCTCGGCTGTGCTTGTCACTGGGTTTCTCCTCCGGTCACCGCGGCGCGCGCGGCCAGAATCGGGGTCAGGGTGGCGAGGAAGTCCTCGCGGGTACAGAAGCTAAGGAGCCCCTGCTTGTGGTCCTCAGCAGGGTCCACGGCGGGAAGAGTCACCACGCCGTGCGGGCGGAAGCCCACCTTCTGGTTGAGGACATGGATCTTGTGGTTCCGGGCATCAGGCTCGACGACGACCCGCCGGGTTGCGGGATCATCGAACAGTTCCGCCATCACGGCTTGCATGACGGAGGTGGTGAAGCCAGGTCGGGGGCTCCCGCTAGGCGGCGCCACCAGCAGATGCATTCCCACGTCCCCGGGCTGTACTTCGTAGACATCCGCCAACGGCGACGCTTCCGGAAGGTACCGTTCCATCAAGAAGGCGGGGAGACCGCCGTCGAGCCCCAGGAAGGCCTGGTGATGGCCGGAGGCGGCGATGCCTGAGTACTCGTTGACAACATCCTGTTCCGTGCACCCGACCATGCCCCAGAACCTCGCGTATTCCTGGCTGACCCAGTTGTGGAGGACGGGTGCATCGGCTACAGGATCGACGGGACGGAAGGTGAATCTCATACAGGTGCTCCTACGGTTTCAGCCCGAACTGCGGCAGGTGCGCCAAACTGCTGGAAAGCGATGCTGCGCTCGATGGGGTAGATCTCCCGGCCCGTGATTTCACGCAGGATGCAGGAATTGCGGTACGCGGCCATGCCGAGGTCCGGGGTAACGAAGCCGTGGGTGTGGAGTTCCGCGTTCTGTACAAAGATTTCGCCGGGTTCGACGCCGGTCCCGTAGTTACGGTCGACGTCGAACCGCCCCTTGTGGTCACGGCGGATGCGGTCTTTGATGCCCGCCAGGAATGCCGGTTCCCTGTAGGCATAACCGGTGGCCAGCACCACGGCCTCGGACTCCAGCTGGTAGTCGCGTCCGTGTTCCTCGTGGCGGAGCTGGAGGGTGTGGGTCCCCTTGGCCGAATCCCATTCCGCAGCTGTCAATGAAGAATGCGTATGCAGCTGGGTATCGACGATCCCGGAGAGGCTCTTGGTGTACAGGAGGTCATAGATATCGTCGATCAGATCCGAGTTGATGCCCTTGTAGAGGTTCTTCTGGTTATTAATGAGGGAATCCCGCTGCTCGGACGGGAGCGAGTGGAAATAATCCACGTACTCCGGCGATGTCATTTCGAGCGTGAGCTTGGTGTACTCCAAGGGGAAGAAGCGGCCGGAGCGGGTCACCCAGTTCAACTGATACCCGTGGACGTCGATCTCCTGGAGCAGCTCGTAGTAGAGCTCCGCCGCGCTCTGGCCGCTTCCCACGATCGTAATGCTCCGTTTGGATTGCAGCTCACTCTTCCTCGACAGGTACTCGGCGTTGTGGAGGACGAGTCCCCCGCCGTCGACTATCCCTGCACAGGACGCAGGAATGTACGGCGAGGTACCCGTGCCGAGGACCAGCCGCCGGGCGCGAAGCACCTCAGCGCCATCCGGGCCCTCCACCGAGAGCCGGTACACGCCGTCGTCGTAGGCCACGTCCAGCACATCCGTGCTAAAACGGACGGAATCGAGCTGGCCGGCTACCCACTGGCAGTACTGGTTGTACTCGGCGCGGAGCGGGTAAAAGTTCTCCCTGATATAGAAGCGGTACAGGCGTCCGGTCTGCTTCAGGAAGTTCAGGAATGAATACGGCGACGTCGGATCGGCCAAAGTTACGAGGTCGGCCATGAAGGGGACCTGCAGGTGTGCAGGCTCGAGCATCATGCCTGGATGCCAGTCGAACGAGTCCCGACGCTCAAGGAACACGCAGTCCAGGTCCGCCACGGGCTCACTCAGCGCGGCCAGACCCAGGTTGAAGGGCCCGACGCCGATTCCCGCGACGTCGTAGATCCTGCCTTTGTCCGGGGTGCTCATGCAGCGGCCTCCGTAGTGTTTGCGAGCAGGCCGGCGCCCGTCCGGCGGATGAGTTCGATGATTTCCTGGATATCCCCCAGGGATGCTTCAGCATTGAGCAGGGTGAATTTGAGGTAGTGACGCCCTGCCACCTTGGTGCCGGCCACTACGGCTTCACCCGACGCGAAGATTGCTGCGCGGATGGCCGGATTGAGGATGTCCGCGGCATCGTCGCTCAGGGCGACTCCATCCACGGACGGGCGGAAGCGGAACACCAGGGTGCTGAGCTGCGGCGCGGCAGCCAGTTCGAATTCTGCGTCCTCAGCCAGCAGTGTGCCCACGCGGCCAGCGAGCTCGATCGCCTCGTCGAACAGCACGCCGATAGCGTCCGCCCCCATGATCCGGAGTGTCAGCCAAAGCTTCAACGCATCGAAGCGGCGGGTGGTTTGAATGCTCTTGTCCACCTGGTTGGGGATTTCAGCTTTGGCGGCGCTCTCCGGGTTCAGGTAGTCGGCGTAGTAAGTGACATGACCGAGCATTGAACCGTGGCGGACCAGTACGGCACTGGAACTGACCGGCTGGAAGAACGTTTTGTGGAAATCGACGGTAACGGAGTCGGCCAAGTGTATGCCGTCAAGAAGATGCCGGTACCTGCCGGAGACCAGCAATCCTCCGCCGTAGGCTGCGTCGACGTGGAGCCACGAATCGTAGGCCCGGACGAGCGCCGACACCTCGGCAAGCGGATCCACCGAACCGAAGTCGGTGGTCCCCGCAGTGGCCACAACCGCCATGGGCACCAGCCCGGCGTCGTGCGCTTCCGCCAGGGCTGCCGCCAGCGCAGCTGGATCCATACGGTGGTCTTCGGAGGTGGGAACCGCGATCACCGCGTCGAACCCCAGGCCGAGCATGGAAGCCGACTTCTGGATGCTGAAGTGACTGTCCGCGGAAGTGAAGATACGGAGGCGATCCAGCAGGTGCGGCAGGCGCACTTCGGGGCTGGTCGCACGGAGCTTGGCCACCGCATGGTTGCGCGCGATCAACAGCGCCTGGAAATTGGACTGGCTTCCACCGGAGGTAAAGACGCCGTCGGCTTCTGCGGAAAAACCAATCCGCGCAGCAGTCCAATCGATGAGGCGGCGTTCGATCATGGTGGCCCCGGCACTCTGGTCCCAGGTATCCATGGACGAGTTCACGGCGGAAAGGACCGCTTCGCCCACAAGTGCCGGAATCACCACAGGGCAATTCAGGTGGGCCGCGTAACGGGCGTCGTGGAAGTAGATGGCGTCCTTGAGGTATAGATCGTCGAGCTCGTCGAGGGCTGCAGCCGTATCCGGCAGGGGACGGTTCAGGTCCACGGCTTCAACTTTCGCCTTCAGTGCTGAAGGTGCGACGCCGGTAAACGGCCGGGCGGTTCTCTGCACTTTTGTGGAAACAGCGTTGACGCCCTGGAGAACCTGCGCGACATAATTGGGCGAATTTCGCGCATTGAACAGCTGGTTGGTGGCAGCGAGAGCCAGCTCCACTTTGGAGCCGAAATCCTGCTCCTGAGCTATCCGCTCCTCGACAGTTGGTGACGTCACGTCAGCTTCCTTCCGTTGCATTATTTAGCATAGGCAAACCTTACTTAGGTTTACCTTAACGTCAAACTCTTGTGACCTAATTGCTTTCGGAAGTATGGGTCCCTGAGGGATAGCCCGTCATTGACTTTCGTTAACGGAAATTTCGCGGCACAATATCGCCCTCAAGGGGCCGGAGCGCAAGAAAAGCGGCTGCCCGGATGGTGATCCAGGCAGCCGCTTCCAGCGCTGCACAGGCCCCACTGCAAGAGCCTGCGCTTTTGAGCAACGCGCTACAGCACGCTGGCTCCGAGGACGCACTTGGCCTCTGTCCCTGGCTTGGTGATTTCAGCTTCAACCGACCAATCCAAAGCCTTTCCTGGCTTAGCACCCTTGAACAATCGCTCGCCGCGTGCCAGTACTGCCGAGGTTGCCGGGTCCACCCAACTCACCGAGACCTTGACGGTGCCCTTGATACCGTCCGGCGGAGTCACTATCCCCTTGGCTGTCACTTTGCCGGTGGCGGTATCACAGGAGGTCATCTTGGCGGCTTCGATGATCCCGGTGCCCGGGTTCGCCGGCTTTGCCTCACCAGTAGTGGCCGCTTGCGTTGTAGTGTTCGACGGCGACTGGCCGCCGCTTCCAGACGACGAACAGCCGGCAAGCACTGCTGACATGAGTAGCGCTGTCATGCACGCGACTGACTTCTTCATGGACGTGCTGCCTGCTTCTTACGGCGTCCCACAAGGAACAGGACCAGGCCAGCGCCAACTATCAGAACACTGATGGGTAGCACGGTGAGGACAACACCTGTGAAGGCCAGCGGTTCTTCAGCTCGGTCCGGACCCGTCGCCTCTGTCGTCGGGAAGTTGATCACAACGTTTGCCGGCGGTGTTGACACCAGACTTCCCGTTGTCGAACCTGCCGACGCCGTGGCCGTATTGAACACTTGGCCGGCATTAATGTCCGCCTGGGTGATCGCATAAGTCGCCTTGGCAGTGACCGTCTCACCCGGGTTCAGCACGCCGGGAGCTCCAGGCCAGCGGTGATCCAGCGCGGACAAACCGGGCATCGCGTCCCTGATGGCGACGTCCGTCAGGACAACGTTGCCGGTGTTCTTCGCCGTGAAGTTGAAGGTGATAATGTCACCGACCTTCGCGGGATCTCCGATGGCGGAACCGTCAGCGGTCTTGAAGAACGCAAAACCCGCGTCCGGAGACAACGGAGTGTCGGTGCCGGCAGGTGGCGGTGCAACTACGGGACCCGTAGGTGGCGTTCCCGTGGTGGTCGCCAGGTTGGCGACGTGACCGGCATCGATATCCCCCTGCGTGACCGTGTACGTTGCCTCTGCCGTGACCGACTCGCCCGGGAGCAACTCCCCCGGGGTGCCCGGCCAGACGTAGGTCAGAGCCGACAATCCTTCCATCTGGTCATCGATCGACACTTTGGTCAGCTTCACGTTGCCGTTGTTCTTGGCCGTGAACCGGTAGACGATGTGATCGCCCACGCGGGACGGTCCATCAGATGCTGCGGCCGTGGTTGTCTTGCTGAATTCCATCGCCGGGGCAGAGGTCAACGGGGTATCCGTTACTCCCGGAGGAGGCGCCACCGGAGGACCTGCGGGCGGAGCACCAGTGATCGTGGCCGAGTTGACCACGTGGCCAGCGTCGATGTCCGCTTGGGTGATCGCGTATGTGGCCTTCGCCGTGACCGACTCGCCCGGGAACAACTCCCCCGGGTTGCCCGGCCAGCTGAAAACCAACGGGGACAACCCAGCCATCGGATCATCGATCGTCACATCAGTCAGCTTCACGTTGCCGGTGTTCTTCGCCGCAAACGAGTACGTGATGACGTCACCGACCTTGGCCGGATCCTGAACGCTGCTCGAATCAGCCGTCTTCGTAAATTGCAACCCCGGCGCCGGGGTCAACGGAGTGTCCGTTGTACCAGGAGGCGGCGTCACAGCGGGACCTGCCGGCGGAGTACCGGTGATCGTGGCCGAGTTGACCACGTGGCCCGCGTCAATATCCGCTTGCGTGATTGGGTACGTTGCCTTTGCCGTGACCGACTCGCCCGGCAACAGCTCACCGGGAGTTCCCGGCCAGCTGTAAACCAACGGCGAAAGACCCGCCAGGGGATCGTCGATCGACACGTTAGTCAGCTTCACGTTGCCCATGTTCCTTGCGGTGAACGTGTACGTGATGACGTCACCAACAACGGCCGGGTTGTGGATCGCCGAAGTATCCGCCATCTTGCTGAACTGCATCGCCGGAGCCTTGGTCAAGGGAGTATCCGTACCCGACGGCGGCGTCGTTAACGGGGGCCCGGTAGGAGGATTACCAGTAGCTACCGCTGAGTTGGCAACGTGACCGGCGTCGACGTCGGCCTGCGTGATCGCATACGTTGCCATCGCCGTGACAGTCTCACCCGGAAGCAGCATTCCAGGAGTTCCAGGCCAGGTGTAAACCAACGGCGAAAGGCCCTCCAGGGGGTCGTCAATGACTACGCCCGATAGCGCGACGTTACCGTTGTTCGCGGCCGTGAACGTGTAGGTAATCACGTCACCAATCTGCGCTGGGGACTGTATTCCCGATGCATTGGCCATCTTGGTAAACGTCAACTGAGGGGCCTGAACGGCTGTGTTGGTCAGCACACACCTGATATCCGCGCCGGCCACCGGAACCAACTCCAACGAACCACCGAAGGCTGCCCGGTGAGGCAGGCCTGTCTGCAAACCGTTGGCATCCGTGCAACTAATGGCCTTGGCGTATCCCGACAGGTTGGGGCCCGACTCGGTGAGATAGTACGTGCTACCGGCGTTGGCCACATACTGACCCGTAACCCCGGTACCAGCCGAGACGGCAGCGCCCGAGCCGGTGGTGGTTGAGTTAGCTGTGTTACTGACCACCGTTCCCGTGGCGGAGCCCTCACGGATTTCAACCGTGAACTGGTCGGCGGCTGCCGTTCGTTCAGCGCCCAGTGCTTTGCTCAGTGCCAGGCGGGGAGCGCGGACCACCAGACTGGCGTCCGCCGGCGGGTTCAGGTTGGTCGCGATGCTGGCAGGACCGTTGACGTACGTGCCTTCGGCTGTGGCGGTGACATCCACGGTGATAGTGCAGGACACCATTCGGGAGGCCAGATCTCCGCCGGTCACCGTTATGACGTTGCCGCCGGGATTGGCTGTCTTCACGAACGGGTCGGTTCCCAACGCCTGGACACATGTCCCGCCGAGGTTCGGCACATCGGCCACGACGACGCCGGCAGGGAGTGTGTCCGTGATGGTCCAGTCGCTCTTGGCGTTGAGTTCATCGGTGTTGGTGACTGTCAGGGTGAGGGTTGATGTCCCGCCCGGACCGATCAGGCCCGGGGTAAAGGACTTATCCAACTGCGGCGTGACATCAACCAAGCGCACGTTGTCAAAGGCGCCGTCGTTGCCGTCGGTGGTTCCATTCGTGTTCCACATCTCCAGGCCCAGAGACTCGGTGGTCGCCTGGAAGGCAACGTCGGAGGTCATGGAATTAATGCGGACCAACTTGTTCACAGTGCCGAAGATGCCGCCGACGTTGCTGGTTACTTGTTGCTCGGATGAGGTGACGTTGGGATCCGTAGTCGATTGGCAGCCGTTGAGGGGAGCACCGATTGGCGTCACGTTTCCGAGTGCATCGCTCCGTGCGAATTGATAGGAGGGTTCCCCCGCCGGCAAACCACAGTTCATGTACGCCGTATCCACACCGAACGTGTAGTAGTGACCGGGAGTCACTGCGATAGGCGCCGCTGTTTTGAACATGAGGCCGTCGGTGGGACCCGTGGGGAGGGTATCGCACGTGCCACCCGATGTGCTGGTGGACCGGCACTCGGTGTACGAGCTGTTTACATGGTTTGTGGAGGGCGAGCCGGGCGTGAATTCCTGGCCCATGGCCAGCGCCAGCATGCGCAGGAACTGGTAGCTGCGAACACCGCTGGAATCGGCACAACGGTTGTTCGTGGCTGTACCGGCGCTTCCGGAGACGGCCCAGGCGGGTGTGGTGGTGTTGTCATGGCTCAGGATGACGCCGTTGCATCGAATCCCGTTGATCCATTGAGGCGACCCCGTGTACGTCTGTCCTGAGGCCCCGGTGTATGCGGTTGATCCGGAAGCGGAATAGGACTGGGCTCCAAGCGCGGTGTCATCCGTCCCATTTTCGAAGTCCTCGTTGAAGACAACGGTGCCGGATTGTGCGACACCCGGCGCCCCCGGGGTTGTTGCCAAGGCCGATGACGCTAATGCACCACCCAGCCCCATCGAAAAGACAGCTGTGGCGAGCACACTCGCCAGCAGCTTCATGGGTAAGGAATGTCTCATGGGCTCGCTTACTTCTCCCGGCCATGAGAAGTCCTCTCCGCTGGGTCGGAGCGGACTTCACGGCTCCGGCACCGCGGTGGTTGCACACCACCTAACAGGCGCCGGTTTCGGGAGACTCGTGTCGCCGAAAGCTGCGGCATACTTCAGCAGTAGAGACCGACAGTCGGCTCACCACTTGTCTGTGGGCGCAAGACAGCTTTCGTGTCGCGAATTTCGAAGTTTTTTAGTTAATTCAGCCAACCCACGAGGTGATGACATGCCTGGCGGCTGGATTCGCGAGGCGCTGGCTAATGAAAGGCGTTGCTGAATGTCTTTGTGACGATGCCCTGGCCGCCGAACTGGTAATGCAGGGTGCCCCGGTCCGCGGCTACCGGCATTGCGACCACAAGTTTGAAATCCAGGCCGTGAGGATCAAGAGCAGGAGTTGTGCACCGGACCTGACGGCTGCTTTCCGCCGCGCTGGAACATGTCCACCCCGCGGGGCTGGTGGTCTTGCCGGCAACAAACGTGGCTTGGTCCGGCAGGCTGAAGATTGCCTCGGCGGATTCCGCAGCCCCGTTGTCCATCAACGAGAACACGAGGTTCAGTTCCCTTTCCGTGGGATTGGAACCGCGAACCGCGGTGAAAGTCGCGTCAACGGTTCGGGCAGGCGGGACGGAGGCTGCGTTCGATGGTGCGGGCCTCGACGTCGAAAGAACAACCGGTGAGTCCACAACCGATGCCGCCCTTGGAGCAGCGGATGCAATCGGGACCACGACGACGGCGGGTCGCGGAGCCGGGGACGCCGCGGGTTCCGTCGGGACCGCCGCAGGAGGGTCCGACGTCGGGCTGGCAGCCGGCGGTTCGGCGCGGCCGGAAGGCGTTGCGGAAGGCTCGACGACCGCAGGCGGTGCTTCTGTCGCGGAGTCAGGCGCGGCCGTCGTCTCGGAACCGGTGGGGACCAGCGCAGCAGCCAGCCCGGCAATAGCGAGGGCTCCCGCCACCACTGCGGCGGTGATCTTTCCCGGGCTCCCGGACCTCCGGGCATCACTGGAAGCCGCTGCGATGGACGCCCCTCCGGGAAGGGGTGCTGTCCCCGACAAGTAGGCCGCCACGACGTCGGGAGTGAAGGCAACACCCGTGAGCAGCGGGAACAGGAGCGTGCGCATGCCGCTTTGAATGTCGTTGAGTTCCACGAGCAAGGCGGTGCATTTGGCACAGCCGGCCAAGTGCGCGTCCACCTTTTCGCGGGTAGTGCGCTTCAGGGCGTTCCGCGCATACTTCCCCAACTGGCTGGAGAACTCTGCGCACCCGTCGTCGGGTGACCCGCCGATGTGGAACTGAAGGTACGCCTGCCGCAGGCCCTCCCGCGCCCTGAGGGCAAGGGACGACACGCCGTTCGGGCTCAACCCGATGAAAGGAGCCGCAGCCGCCGGTTTCAAGCCTTCAATGTCAACGTGCCACAGGACTGCCTGCCAGCGCTCGGGCAATGACCTGAACGCCTTGGCCATGACTGCTGACTCGAATTCGTTGATGATGCGGTCTTCATCTATAACGACGGAGTCCAGAACGCCGTTGTCACCCGCAACCGGCACTCGGCGCGACTTGCGGTTCCGGTCGTGGGCTGTGCGCCGAACGACGGTGAGCAGATAGGAGCGGAAGTACTCTTTGGGGCCTTTGCCCTCAGTCAGCGACTGGTAAATGGAAGCGAAGGCCTCTGCCACGACGTCGTCCGCATCGCTGAAATTGTCAGCCTGCGTCCGCGCGACATAGAGGGCTGCGTTCAAGTGGCGTCGGTACAGGACATCGAAGGCTTCCTGGCTGCCTTCCCGCACCAGGGCGATCGCCTGGGGGTCGGTGTAATCATCCAACGCCAAGGTCGGGGCACCACCGTTGGCCCCGACCTCCGATACTTGATCCACAAACAATAGTGTTACATCAGATTGCGGGCTACTTGAAACCAGATGCGTAACCGGATAATGCACTCGCGTCATCTGCGTCACGATTCGCCTCTAAGGCCCACTAAGGGGAATATCACGCCCCCCAGTGGATCGAGGATCAATGGATCTCCGCGGTAACCGCCACACGCTGAAGCTCGTCCGCGCCCTGAATCAAGGCACGCCGGGACGGCCGGAAAAGGTTGCGAGAGGCCTGCCCGGACGGCGTTCCGGAGCCTTGATCCGCAAGAAGCATGCAGGCCGGGTGGCGCTCCTTTACAGGGCTGACAGGGCGCACGCCGTCCCGGGCGATACGGTCATCTTCACCGCATGGGTCACCAACGACTCACGCAGCCACCTCAGGCAAGTGCGCCTCATTCCGCGATCTTTCACCAACGAGGGCATGGACTCGCTCAACTACACCTCCAACCCCGGATCCGAGGAGCTGGAGGTACCAAGCCTGGAGCCGGGCCAGACCATGATGAGGACTTTCTCGTACAGGGTCACTGATGCGGACCACCTCCACGGAGGCAGCCTGATCAGTGCGATGCAGGTGCAAGCTACGTGCCGCGGCGAAATTATCGCCGACGAACACGACGCGATCGTTTCGCTCAACGGAGCGCCTACGGGATGGATGTCCGGTCCAGCGCGCCCGGAGGTGGCCTATCGCCCTGCCAGCCGCGGTTCTTCCCTAAAGCCCCGCCGACGTCACGGGCGGTTGGGTTAGGGCCTACTCGTTGTCCGGTTCCCCCACCGGCTTCTCCGCCGGCCAGTCGACGTCCAGCTCGTAACCCTCGTGCTTCTGCAGGTAGGCAGCGATATACGGGCAGTGGGGAATGATGCGCTTTCCGGAGGCCACCACGTCGTCCAGCGCAAAGTGCGCCAGAACCTTGGCCAGCCCTTGGCCCTTGAACTGGGGTTTGGTCTCCGTGTGCGTGAAATCGATGTGACCGGGCCGGTTGATGAACTGGGCAATCACTGCCAGTTCACCGTCGACACGCAGCTCGTAGCGGTGGAATTGGTCGTTGCGCACTGTGGTCACGCCAGCGCGGAACGAGTCTGCCAAGGAGTCGGTTTGCTCGGTCATGATTCGAGATTGGCACGTAAACCTTGCTCTGGCAATGCGGAGAGTTGGTGGTTCCGCTCGCCGGAAGCTTCCACCGAAGCCGGCGGCAGCACCGGCGTCGGGACCCTGCCAAGCAGCAGGACCGCGAGCGCGAAGCAGGCAGCTCCGCCACCCAGCAGCGCCAGCGTCAGGCCGTTGAAGGCGGCGTCAGCGACGGGAACAAAAACTACGACGGCGGCAGTTACCACTGCGATTCTGGAGGGGCCCCGGGCGTGGCTGGCCGCCGTCGGACGGTCCTCGAGGCGTCCAAGAAGCACGACGGTAGGTAGCAGGAGGCCCACGACCGCGCAGAAGACGGGGATCCGTGCCCACCACCATTCGGCAGTGCCGGCTGAAGGCTTTGGGAAGTCGGTCAGCAACAGGAGCGCGGACATGCCCACAAGGAGGGGAAGATGCCAGAGGTAGACCGTCATGGAACGGCGCCCGGCAACAGCAATGACCCGCCGCACCCAGCGGACGGAGCCGAGCCAGCGCACTCCGGGCCGGAGCAGCTGAAGCGTTGCCGCCTGGGATACGCCCAGGAGCAGCAGGCACAGGTTGGGCGGGTTGATGTTCACCACCATGTTGCCTGGGTAGAGGCCCACCCCGGTGACAAGCCCGAGCAGGAGGTTGCTGAAGACCGCCATCCCGAGCAACCACGGACGGCTGCGATGCTCAAAATAGCCGTCCACCACGAAGAAACCCAGTTGCTGCACCGCGCACCAGACGAAAATCAGGTTGGTGAAGGCCAGCAAGGGGATGGCGCCCCTCAAGGAATCGACGGCGATGATCAGGGCAACGAGCACCCCGAAGGTCGCCAGCGGGTGCCGATCATGCAGACGGGCCAGCAGCGGGATGCTGAGCTGCGCGGTCAGGAACGCCGCAAGGAACCAGAGCGGCATTGCGGCGCCTGTAGTCATCAGCTGGATCACTTGCGGATGGACGCCCAGCAGTAGCGCCGCCCACAGCCCCGCCCACATCAGGGCGAGCAAAGCCATGGCGGGCCGGACCAACCGCAGGAGCCGGAGCTGTGCAAAGTCGAAGCCTGTGCCACCCCGCGCTTTCAAGCGCCGCCATGACTGCAGTCCCGTGACGCCGCCCAGGACGAAGAACAGAGGAACAATCATCAGTAGCCACACCACCGGCGTGAACCACGCTTGCTCCATGAGAGTGTTCTCAGTGGTGACTGTTCCATCCTGGTGCAGTACCGGACTGACCATCATGCAATGGGCCACTACCACCAAGAGCAAGCAGACAAAGCGCACAAGGTCGATTGCCGGGTCGCGCTGCGCCGGTTGACTCTGCCTTGCCCTTTCCATGGCTCTCCCTAGGATGCACGCTTTCTGGTGCTACACCATTGTCCGCCCGAGCGGTTGGTGGGACCAGAGTCCTGGGGCTGCCGTTGTGGAGGGACGGCTCATGATCCTTGTCCACAAAACGTGGACCAAGTCTGGACGGAGCCACCTGCAACCGGCAGGATCAAAGCCATGACAACTTCCATCTTTGTGAACCTGCCTGTCAGCGACCTCGAGGCGTCCAAGGCCTTCTACACCGCACTCGGATACACCATCAACCCGAACTTCACGGATGAAACCGCAGCCTGCGTGGTTTTCAGCGACACGATCTACACCATGCTCCTGACGCACGACAAGTTCTCCCAGTTCACCAAGCAACCCATCGCCGACACTCACAACTCGACGGCGGCCATCGTTGCGCTCTCGGCCGACACCCGTGAAGCTGTGGATGCGCTTGCCACCAAAGCATTGGAAGCGGGCGGTACGGAAACCTACGACGCCCAGGACCTCGGGTTCATGTACAGCCGCGCTTTCCGGGACCTCGACGGCCACCACTGGGAAGTCTTTTGGATGGACCAAGCCGCAGCCCAGGATGGTCCGCCCGCTTCCTAGCGGCAAGGACTTCTCTACGGCAGCAGGAGTGCCACAATCCCCAGCACGACGGCGAGCAGCGGGGTTGTGCCTTGAAGCACCGCGGCGCGGAGGTACTTCCGCCCGCTGGCCGCGAGGACAAGGGCCGCCAGCAGCATGGATCCGCACGAGCTGAACACGAGGGTCCAGCCAACCTGCGGAGCCCCGGCCCAGATGGCAACAATGCCTGCCAAAGCCCCGATTGCGAGGAACAGGTTGTAGAAGCCCTGGTTGTACGCGAGCGGTTTGGTGATTTCGGCGTCCGCCTGCGATGTGAGGCTGAAGCGTTTCCACGTGGCCGGCTTGGTCCAGGTGATGGACTCCATGGTGAAGATGTAGACGTGCAACAACGCTGCTACCAGGGCAAAAATCAGGGAGGCCAGGATCATGAGTTGATCCTAGCCTCCCCTCGTCCCCGTTTGAGGACTGTTGGCGCGCTTGCCGTCAGGCGTTCAGCATTGCCAGCGTGGCGCCGGCGAACGACCATGCGGAGCCGTTCCAACGCGCCAGCAAGCCTTGCAGGTTCTCGCCGTCCGCACGGTGCGCCGCGGTCTCAGCCTCGAGCGTGGCGAGGATCCCGGTGCGGAGCTCGGTGTTGAAGTTCACCTTGCCCACCTGCATGGCGGACGCTTTGGAGAGCTCACTGGCTGGAATGCCGGACGCGCCATGGAGCACCAACGGAACATCGGTCCGGGCGGCGACGTCCTGCAGGACATCCCAGCGGATGTTGGGCTCGCCCGTGTACTTTCCGTGCACATTACCCACCGCAACTGCCAGCAACTGCGCGCCGGTTCGCCCGACGAAGTCGCTCACCTGCTCCGGATCCGTCAAACCCGCGTCGGAAGGGCCGGCGTCGTGGGCTTCACCCGAGGCGCCGAACGCCCGGTCCTCGTCCCCCGCCAAGCCGCCCAGCTCCGCTTCAATGACGATGTCGGCTTGGCCGTCGGCGTCGAGCATGGCACGGACTTCGCGAACCAGGGCGATGTTGTCCTCGTAGGCCAGGGACGAACCATCGGCCAGGACGGCGTCCGCACCGGCATTCACGGAGTCACGGATGACCTGCAGCTCGGAGGCATGGTCCAACTGCACGGAGACCGGAACACCGGCATTGTCTGCCAGGCCCCGCAAGGCTGTGATGAGTCGCAGTCCGTTAGGCGTTGCCGCGGTTTTCGGGGCTACCAGCAGGATCACGCCTGACCGTGCTTCCTCGGCCGCCGAAACCACGGCCATGGCGGTGGTGAAGTCGTAGCACGTGAAAGCGGGAACAGCGGATCCGGCGGCCAGGGCAGAGTTGACCAGCTGGTCGAGTTGGGCACGCATCAGTGGCCCAGCCCGCCCACGAGGATCCACGCCACGTACGTCAGGGCGAAGCCGGCCAGGCCCAGGATGGTGGTGAGGACGGTCCAGGTCTTGAGTCCGTCGGACACGGTGAGGCCGTAGTAGCGGACCACGGTCCAGAAGCCAGCGTCCGTAACGTGGGACAAGCCGAGCGAACCGAACCCGATGGCGATCACGATCACGGCGATCTGGGCCGGCGAGTAGCCGCCTTCCATGACCGCGGAGGTGAGCAGGCCCGTCGTCGTGACGATTGCGACGGTTGCCGAGCCCTGCGCGGCGCGGAGGGCGAGGGAGATGATGAAGCCGAGCACGATCACCGGCAGGCCAAGGCTGTCCAGGGTGTGGGACAGCGCGGCACCGATGCCGGACGTGCGGAGGACTTCGCCGAACACGCCACCGGCTGCAACAACCATGAGGATGGATGCGATGGGAGGAAGTGCGCCTTCGAAGATCTCTCCTGTTTCCCTCAGGGACCAATGGCGGCGGACCGCCAGCAGGAAGAAGGACAAAGCAACGGCAACCAGCAGGGCGAAGAACGGATTGCCGATGAACGACGCCACTCCGTACCAGTAGTTGTCCTTGGGGATGGTCAGCGTGCCGACGGTGCCAAGGAGGATCTGGACGATGGGGGCGGCGATCAGGAACATGATCAGGCCGGGACGCGGAGGAGCGATGGCGCGGGCGCCGGGACCGTCGTGGCCTACGTGAACCAGGGTCTCAGCCGAGCCGAACTCCTCCACCTGGGCTTTGACGCCGGGGAGCAGCTCGTACTCCTTGCGGTTCATGATGCTGGCAACCCAGTAGGACAGGAAGCCGAGCGGAACGCAGATGATGAGCGAAATAAGCGTGATGAGTCCGATGTCGGCGCCGAAGACGCCGGCGCCGGCAACGATGCCCGGGTGCGGCGGGACGGCCACATGGATGGACAGCATGATGCCGGCCATGGGCAGGCCGAACTTGATCGGGTGCACGTTCGCGATCTTGGCGAAGGCGTAGACGATCGGGACGAGGACGATGACGCCCACTTCGAAGAACACGGGAATGGCAACAAGGAAGCCGACCGCGGTCAGCGCGATGGCTACCCGCTTGGCGCCAAGCTTCTCCGTGAAGTGCGTGGCAAGTGACTGCACGCCGCCGGAGACCTCGATCATGCGGCCAAGGATGGCACCGAGGGCGATCAGCAGCGCAACCTTGCCCATGGTGCTGCCCACACCCGTGGTCACCACCGTGAAGATGTCCTTCAGCGGGATCTGCGCAGCGACCCCTACAAGGATGCTGACGGCCAGGAGTGCGACGAATGCCTGGATCTTGAAGCGGATGATCAGCACCAGCAGCAGTGCGATGCCTGCAGCGGCGATGGTCAGCAGCAGCGGAGTACCCAGCTCCACTGCGGGTTTGATGGCGGGCGCGTCGGCCGCGCGAACCATCAAGGAGTTAATGAGGGGGTTCATTGGGGAAATGTCTCCTATGACATACCGGTCCGGGGACCGGCGAAAGGTGGCGACGACGGCGGAGGGGGGACCGCCGTCGTCGCGGGCTTTACTGAGGTGCTGAAGCGCCCATGCGGACGCTGCGGCTGGCGGTAGCGCTGAAGCAGCACCGCTTAGGCGGTGCGCTTGGCGGGTGCCACAACCTTGATGACGGCGGAGTCGTCGGCAGCGGCGAGGCCCTGGGCCTGGCCGAGGAGGTAGAGCTGTTCGGCGGCGGCTGCGACGGGAGCAGCCAGGCCGGCGGCGCGGGTCGCCTTGCCGACGATTCCCATGTCCTTGACGAAGATGTCCAGGCGGCTGAGGACTTCGGCGCCTTCTTCAGTGTAGGCCTCCAGGATGCGGGGGCCGCGGTTGGAGAGCATGAAGGATCCCGCAGCGCCGGCTTCGAGCGCGGCGAGGGTCTTGGCCTGGTCAAGGCCAAGCGCGTCGGCGAGGGCCATGGCCTCGGCAGCTGCGGCAATGTGGACGCCGCACAGGAGCTGGTTGACGGTCTTGAGGGCCTGGCCGTCACCGGGCTTGTCGCCAACGATGCTGAGGGTGGAGGCAAGGAGCTCAAGGGCAGGACGGGCCTTCCCGAGTGCCTCGGGCTCAGCGCCGACGACGATCAGGAGGTCGCCTTCCCCGGCGCGCTTCGGGCCACCGGACAGCGGGGCGTCAACAAGGGACACACCGTATTCGGCAAGCTTGGCCACCGTTGCCGGAATGGCCTCGGTGCCCACGGTGCTGCCGAGGATCACGACGGCGCCCGGCTTCAGGACGGGAGCCACGCCGTTCTCACCGAACAGGACGTCGTTCAGCTGCTCGCCGTTGCGGACCGCCAGGAGCAGGGCGTCCGCGCCTTCGGAGGCTTCGCGGGCAGTGCTGAAGGTCTTGATGCCTGCCGCGGCGGCGAGATCCAGGCGGGCTTCGGCGATGTCGAAGCCGTGGACGGTCAGCTCGGATGCAAGGCGGGTTGCCATCGGCAGGCCCATGGCGCCCAGGCCGAGGACGGTAACGGTGTAGTTGCTGGTCATGATGTTCTCCGTTGAAGGTGTTTCTAGAAAGTGCTGCTGAGTTTGCGGGTGACGTGGGCCAGTGACTGGTCGTCGCCCACGTTGCCGGCGAAGACGATGTACGGGATGCCCTTCGCGGGGCCGTCCACGGGTTCCCAGAGGGAGACGATTCCGGGAAGCATCGGCCCCCGGACAATCGCGTGGCGGATTTCCAGGCCGTGCGCTGCAACGTCGGAGGAAGTGATACCGCCCTTTGCGATGACGAAGCGCGGCGGGAAGGTCTTCAGGGTCCGGTTCACGACCGATACGACGGCGGCAGAAACCGTGCGGGCGATCTTCAGGCTCGCTGCGGGATCGTCGGTCTTGATGAGCAGGCGGCTGGTGTGGACGATGACGTCGCCTTCCCGGAGGGCATCGACGACGTCGCTGACCACTGTTGCGATGTACTGCTCAGCTTCCGCTGCTGTTTTGGTTTCGGCAACGAGTTTTTCCACATCGATCTCAATGATGCTGGCGCTGCTGTGTTCGCTGGTGAGGACGTTGAGTTGGCGGGTGGTCACGCCAACGTGTGAGCCGACCACAATCAGGCCCCCGGCGGTGGAGGGTGTGTTGCCGGCGTAAGCCTCTTCTCCAGTGAGCGCCTCGCGGATCTCCTGGCCGATGCGGCCACGGACGAACGGCGGGCCAACGCGGTAAAGGAGCTTCTTGCCGCGGCGTTCCGCTTCTTCCAGGCCGAGGGCCAGCGCACGGAAGTCATTCTCGGTGACGATGTCCGCCACAATCGGGGTGGAGTCGGTAGCCGGCTCGATGGCGTCGGCGATCGCCTTGGCTGAGATGGCGGGATCCTGTGCCGAGGCACCGGCGCGGATGATGTTCAGGTCCAGGACAATCACGTCCTCGGCGGGGAAGCGTCCCTGTGACTTCTCCTCCACATACTTGGCCATCCGGGAATTCGAGAACCCGAACGTGGCGTCCTTGGCGAATTCGGTCCCAGCAACCGGGGTGAGTGCGCCAGCGTCGTCCCCGGAGCCGCGCATGTAGTGCACGCCGCCGATGGTGACGCGGCCGGCGTCAGGGAAGGCAGGAACAATCACGACGCCGTCCGTGGCACCGCCCGTTTCTGCAGCCACGGTTGCGGCGATGACGTCAGGCTCCAGCGGGTAGTGGCCGCGAAGGGTGGAGTCGCTGCGGCTCACGAAGCCGAGCGTCACGTCGCCGGCAGCTGCGGCAAGGGCGTTGCGGACGATTTCCTCGTTGCGCGCCGCCGCCTCGGCCGGGTCCAAGCTGCGGGTATTCGTCAGGACGTAGACGGCGGGCTTGGTCTGGTTCCGGCGGATGTGATCGAAGGCCCACGTGAAATCTTCCACGTCCCAGCGGGTCAGCACCGCGAGGTCGGCAACGGACTGGGTACCCGTGGGGTCGTCGTCCAGGACAACCAGGATGCGGGGGCTGTTCGCCGAGGACGCTGCAACGGCGTCGGCCACCAGCTGCGCAGGGATCTGAACTTCCGCCGGGAAGGCGGCCAGGACTTCGGCTTCAGGGATCACGGAACACTCCATCGTGGGAAATCTAAGCGGCAATCATTGTGAATGTAAGATGTCAGACATCTAACATTTCAATGCCAGTGTGACACAGCGCTCCTTACCGCGCAAGGCGATCACGCTGGCTAGGCTAGGGACCATGGCTGACATCGGGGTCCCGCCCTGCTTTGTTGACGTTCGCGAGCCCTCCGAGGCCCCGAACAACCAGCCCCCCGCAGTCCTGATCCATGGCTGGGCATCCGGATCGGCTTACTGGGAGCCCTTGGCCTCAAAGCTTGTGGAGCGTGGTCAGACCGTGTGGATCCTGGACCTCCCCGGTTACCACGCCGGCCAGGAACTTCCGCAGGACTTTGAGTGGACCCTGGAGACGGCTGCAGCGTCAGTCGGAGCCACGATCGGGCGAATGACTTCCGGTCCCGTCCACCTGGTGGGTCACTCCATGGGAGGCAGCGTCGCCCTGACGTTGGCCGCAGGACGGCCGGACCTCGTGGCTACGCTGACGCTCGTGGGAATGGTGCCCGCGCCGCCCAACGCCGGTTTCCGCAACCTGATCCGGGCGCAGGTGGAGCAGGGACACTTCGATGAGGGGTTCGTCGGGAAGTGCATGAGGGCTTGGTACGGGGAACTCCCGGCGGAGGATGAAGAGAAGCTCAGCAAAGGCTTTGACCTGCCCTTCCGGGTTCTTGCCCCGAGCGCATTGGCGGCCATGACCGGCGTCGGGCCTTCAATACCCGGGCGCGTCCAGGCGCCCCTGCTGGTCATCGCCGGAGTGGGCGACCGCGTGCGTTCCATCGACCAGATGGCCGACTTTGCAGCGGCCGCTCCGGGCAGGCAGCTCAAGGCGGTGGAGAACGCGGGGCACAGCGTCCACTGGGAACAGCCGGAGGATTGCGCTGTGACGCTGATGGAGTTTTGGAAAACAAGCCGGCCACTGCCAGCGTAAGATGTCTGACAACCATCCCGCCAAAGGGGGAACCGCGGGATGGGAGATCGGAAGCAAGGAAAGGGGGACCCATGGCACGCAAGTCGCTGGTCGGCGTCGTTGCTGATGAGCTGCTGGACAGGATCGTCGCCGGCGAGTTTCCGCCCGGCACGGTGGTCCCGGGCGAGCTGGAGCTCAGCGCGCGCCACGAGGTGAGCCGCATGACGGTCCGCGAAGCCATGAAAACCCTTGAAGCCCAGAAGATCCTGAGTGTTGAGCGCGGCCGGGGAACGTTCGTGAACCCCCTGAATCAGTGGACTTCGCTCGAGGCCGTACTGCGCGCGGCGTCCGAAGGTACCAAGGATGCGGCGGCCGCCATCCAGCTCATCGAACTCCGGCGCATGCTGGAGACCGGCGCCTGTGAGCTCGCCGCCGGCCGCATTTCAGACGAGGACCTCGCGGTCCTCAAGGATCACGTGGAGCAGATGCAGTCCGCCCATGAGATCAACGATGTTGCAGCGTTCGTCGAGGCCGACCTCGCCTTCCACGACGTCATCCTGCACGCCTCCGGCAACGTGTTCGTAGCCGTATTGTTCGAGCCGTTGCATCGCGTGCTCGAGGCCCGCCGCACGCAGACTTCAGCGGTTCCCGAGATCCAGGAACACGCCATCAAGCACCACCGAAGCATCACCACGGCCTTGGAGTCCCGCAACGCCAACGACGCCCGGCTTGCCATGGACGAGCACATGCAGCAGACCTTGGACGATCTGAAGACGTACGTGCTGGAGGCCTAGCGCCTCCTCGATCTGACTGGCAGTAGGGGTTGTTCTGAGGGCTCAGAGCAACCCCTAATGCCAGTCAGTTGGGCTAGCGGCGCAGGCTCTCCGACGGCAATTCACCGAATGTCTGCAGGTACAGCGCCGAGAACCGCCCTTGGTGGGTAAACCCGCACAACTCGGCCACTGCGGTCACCGTCTGCTCCCTCGGATCGGCTTCCAAGAGCATTTCTCGGGCACGGTCCAGGCGGATCGACCGCAACAACTCCGACGGCGTAGCACCGCATTCCGCCCGGAGCGCCGTCTGCAGCGTGCGCACCGACACGCCAAGGCACTCCGCGATGTCCGGCACTGTCAGTTCCTCGAAGGCATGCCGCGCCAACAGCTCGCGGCACTCCCTGACCAAGCGGCTCTCCGTTTCCACATCCCGCCTCCCGGGCTCGGGAGCTTCCATGGCCATCAGCAGCCGCGACATCATGCTGTCCGCCAGCAATCCCTGCACGAACGCAGGCGTCGCCGCTTGCGGCTTGCTGATCAGGTCATCATGAAGTTCGACGACGGACCTCAGGAACGCCCTGCCGGCTGCGGTTGTGAGGTCCATGCCGTAGCCGAGCCCGCCTTTGGGCTCCAGGCCACCGTTGAGCGATGTGGCCACCCGTTCAAGCGCAGTCCGGCGAACGTACACAATCAGGTGCGGGCTGCCCGCGTCCCACGACATACTGAAGGGACGGTCAACAGGCGGAACGGAAGCCATACGCGGGGTTGATTCGACACTGTCTGACCCCACCTGCATGGAGGCGTGGCCCGCCAATGGGATCTGGACCAGATGGAAATCCTGCAGGCCCTCCGGCTCAATCCGCACATCGGCCCCGTAATCCAGGAACTCGATACCTAAATCCCCGCGGTGCAGCGAGCGCAGCTTCATGTCAACGGCAGCCTTGCTGGCACGGGGCGCAAGTTCATGGCCGCAGAACAGCTCGGCTATTTTCGCGTGCGCCTCGTCAACATCCCTGGTGGCAGTCGTCGGCCGCCCACGCAAGACGTCGCGGGGAAGGATCCTCACCACATGGCACCTACCTAGGGTCTGGGTACGGCATTTCGCTTTCCGGATGATCCTTACGCCTGGCGGATATTCCGAACCTGAGCAGCTGCCTAAAGTCACTCTTAGACCAAGTATGACGCACGTCATATTTCTGCAACAGCGTTGAAGGAGGTGAAAACTCCGTGAAGAACATCAAGCTGGTTCACGACCGCCGCCATGAGTGGGAGCGGCACTTTGAGGCCTGGGAAAAGCAGCTGCGCACGCCGGGGGCAACGGTGACGTCCGCTCCTTGGGTTGGGTGGCTCGAGGAAGACGACGAACAGTACCCCGGCGATTGATTCCGCCTCCGTTGCGCATTCCGGATGACGTCCCCGCCAAGTGGATATTCCCGGAGGCCGGCGGCTACCTAGAGTCACTTCACAGCGAATATGAAGCACGCCACATTCGCTCATCAGCAGAATCCACAAAGGAGAGGGTTTGGCCATGTCAGGACTCGAAGGCAGGACCGCAGTGGTCACGGGCGGAGCAACCAGGGTGGGCCAAGGCGTTGTCACTGCGTTGCGCGACGCAGGAGCCACTGTGGTGGTAGCCGACATTGACCCCGACGGCGGTACGGTCACCAAGGCGCTCGGGGAAGGGATCCACTACTCCCACACGGATATTACGGACGACTCCGCCCTCAACGAGTTGATCGAGGAGACAGTGGCCCGCCACGGCGGCCTGGACATCCTGGTGAACCTGGCCTGCACCTACAAGGACGAAGGCGCAGGCTCCGGCCGGGCGGACTGGCTCGAGGCCCTCAACGTCAACCTGGTCAGCGCAGTAATGGCCGCCAACGCTGCCAGGCCGCATCTGGCAAAGTCCGGACACGGTGTGATCATCAACTTCACCTCCATTTCCAGTTCCGTTGCCCAGTCCGGCCGCTGGCTCTACCCCGCAAGCAAAGCTGCACTGGTCCAGGTCACCCGCAGCATGGCCGTAGACTTCGCTCCGGACAACATCCGGGTCAACTCGGTAAGCCCCGGCTGGGTATGGAGCAACATCATGGATTCCCTCAGCAACGGGAACCTCGACAAGACGGACGCTGTTGCCGCGCCTTTCCACGCCCTCAAAAGAGTGGGCCGGCCACGCGAAGTGGGTGACGTCGTCGCTTTCCTGGCGAGCGACCAAGCCAGTTTCGTGACGGGCGCAGATTGGGCCGTGGACGGCGGCTATTCAGCACTGGGCCCGGAACGCGCCGAAGAAACCATCCCGCTCCTGGCCGCCAACTAAACGCCAACAATCCACCCGACAGCTTCGACAACGTCCCCACCATAGAAGGGCAAGAACCATGACGCAACGCCACATTACGATCGTCGGCGCGGGCCAGTCCGGCCTTCAGCTGGGCATCGGCCTGCTGGACGCCGGCTACCAGGTAACCACCATCTCCAACCGGACACCGGAAGAGATTCGGGACGGAAAAGTTGCCTCCAGCCAGTGCATCTTCCACAACGCCTTGGAGCACGAGCGCGCGTTGGGACTTGATTTCTGGCCCGATGCACCCACCGTGGACGGGATCTCGTTCACCATCCCGCACCCCGAACTTCCGGGTGAGAAAGCCATCAGCTGGGCCTCGAGGCTGGACTACCACGCCCAGTCCATCGACCAACGCGTCAAGTTCCCCAGGTTCATGGAGGAGTTCATCAAACGCGGCGGCGAGCTGGTGTTCGAAGATGCAGGCGTTGATGAGCTGGAACGCTATGCACTGAACTCGGACCTGGTGATCGTGGCCGCGGGCAAGGGCGAAATCGCCCAACTCTTCACGCGGGACGCTGAACGCAGCACTTATGACGCACCCCAACGCGCTCTGGCCCTCACCTACGTCACCGGACTGAAGCCCCGTGAAGAGTACTCGGCGGTCTCCTTCAACCTCATCCCGGGAGTGGGCGAGTACTTCGTTTTTCCAGCACTGACCACCACCGGCCCCTGCGAAATCATGGTCTTCGAAGGCGTCCCGAGCGGTCCCATGGATGTGTGGAAGGGCCTTACTCCGGAAGAGCACCTGGAAACTTCCAAGAACATCCTTGAGACCTTCCTTCCATGGGAAGCCGAACGGGCTGCTGACGTCCAACTGACCGACCCCAACGGCATCCTGCAGGGCCGCTTCGCCCCCACCGTCCGCCACCCGATTGCCGCGCTCCCCAGCGGAAGGCAGGTACTTGGCCTTGCCGACGTCGTGGTTTTGAACGATCCCATTACCGGCCAGGGCTCCAACAACGCCAGCAAGTGCGCGGCCTCCTACCTGCAAAGCATCATTGAGCACGGCGATCGCAGCTATGACCCGGCGTTCATGCAGGCCACGTTCGAACGCTATTGGGATTACGCCCAACACGTTGCACACTGGACCAATGCCCTGCTGGCTCCTCCCCCGCCGCACGTCCTTGAGTTGCTGGGCGCAGCAAACCAGGTTCCGGAAATCGCGCACCGCTTTGCCAACGGCTTCAACCACCCGCCGGAATTCCAGGAGTGGTTCATGTACCCGGACAAAGCCGAGGAGTACCTCGCAGCCCTGGGTGCCAAGGTTTCCTGACCCCGGGATTTTCATAGCACGCCCCTGCTAATAAGGATTTACCATGCGCACAATCGCAATCATCGGAGCCGGCGAATCCGGCGCCCAGCTGGCCTTGGGCCTGCAACGGGAGGGCTACGCCGTCACGCTGTTCTCGGACCGCTCGGCAGCCCAAATCAGGTCAGGGAAAGTCATGTCCAGCCAGTGCATGTTCGCACCCGCCTTGGACGCCGAAGCACAAATGGGAACCGCGATTCCCGACTCAGGAGCTGCCCCCGCCATTGGCTCCATCCACCTGCGCGTTGAGGGTCAGGAACCGATTGAGTGGGAAGCCCCCTTGGACGGTCCGGCAAGGTCAGTTGACCAGCGGCTCAAGAGCGCGCACTGGATCGAACGGTTCGTCGCGAATGGCGGCGACTTCCGGATCGAGAAAGTCACTCCCCGCCTCCTGGAAGAACTGGCCCGGGACTACGAGTTGGTGATCGTCAGCACCGGAAAGGGCGAAATCGGGCAGGTGTTCCCCCGGGACAAGGCCAAGTCGCCGTTCGACCGTCCCCAGCGGGTGCTGGCGCTCAATTACGTCACCGCTACCGAAACGGACGACGGCGGGGCTGCCGCCATCCGGATGTCCATGGCGCCGGGAGTGGGAGAGTTTTTCACCTTCCCGGGGCTCACCGCGTCCGGCCCCTGCCGCATGATGGTGTTCGAGGGAGTGGTGGGCGGCCCCATGGACTGTTGGTCCGGCGTCGTAAGTCCCGAAGACCAGCTGGAGCGTTCGCTGCAGCTGCTCCGGGACCATTTCCCGCACGAGGCCGCCGCTTTCGAAGGCGCCGCACTGACCGACGACGGCGCCACGCTCCTGGGACGCATCACTCCAACGGTGCGGTCCGCGGTGGGGGAACTGGCGAACGGCAGTCTGGTCTTCGGGCTTGGCGACGCCGTGGTCCTGAACGATCCGCTGACCGGCCAGGGGTCAAACAACGCGACGCTGGCAGCCAAGTACTACCTCGATGCGATCGTGCGCCGTGGCCGGCAACCGTTCGACAGGGAATGGATGGAGCGCACGTTCGACGAGTTCTGGCGCGGGTGGGGCCAGTGGTCGGTGGCGTGGACGAATGACCTGCTCAAGCCGCGTCGGGACCATCAGGCCACCCTCCTGCGCGAAGCCGCCGAGCATCCGGCCCTGGCCGCAAGCATCGTGGCCGGGTTCGACGATCCGCGGACTTCCTATCCGTGGTGGTTCGACCCGACGGCGGCTGCAGACTTCATGCAGGCGCGCAAGGAAGAGGACTCCGCCGTCTTCGATGTGCGTGATTTCCGCAGCGCATTGGGCCAATACGCAACCGGCGTCACGGTAGTCACCACCGTCTCCCCGGACGGCCGGAAGGTGGGCATGACGGCGAACTCCTTCACGTCAGTGTCCATGGAACCGCCCCTGGTCCTGTGGTGCCCCAGCAAGCGGGCCCCGAGCCTGACGGATTTCGAGGAATCGACGCACTTCGCCATCAACGTACTGGCCAGCGATCAGCACGTGCTGTCCCGCCAGTTCGCTACGCCGGCTTCGGACAAGTTCCAAGGTGCCGAAACCACCGAAGGCATTGCCGGGGTGCCCCTGCTGGACGGTGCGGTAGCTACCTTCCAGTGCCGCACAGTGTCGCGCCACGACGCAGGCGACCACGTGATCTACGTTGGCGAAGTGGAGAAGTACAGCAACGACGGCGGTTCTCCCCTGGTGTTCCATAGCGGCAAGTACCACGCGACAGCCAGCCACCCCGACTTCTGAAAGGGCGTCATCCATGAACGACGTTGCCGTCATCGGCTCCGGTATCAACTCCTTGGTTGCCGCTGCGGAGCTTGCCCTCGCCGGACAACAGGTCTGCCTGATCGAACAGTCCGACCGGCTGGGCGGCTTCATCCACTCAGGCGAACGGACGCTGCCGGGCTTTATCCACGATTCGTTTTCGTCGTGGCATCCACTCTTTGTTTCCGGCGGCGCGTACGCCGTGCTGGGCAGTGAACTGCACAAGAGGGGCCTGGAGTATTGCAACACGGACGGCGCCGTCACCGCGTCGGTAGCCGCAGACCCTGCGACCGGCGAGCACAGGGTGGCCCTTGCCCACCGGGATCCTGCGGAGACGGCGAAGGCCTTCAAGCACCCGGCGGATCAGCAGGCCTACCTCACCATGCTCGATGACCTGGGCCGTCACGCCGGGACCGTCTTCGGGGCGTTCGGGGCGGAATTGCGGTCCCTCAAAGAGCTGGCACGGCTGGGCTTTGGCGCTGCGCGGACCGGCAAGGTGAAGGCCAACGAGGCCTTTCTCAGGGACGCCGTGATGAGCGGCCGCAACTACCTCCGCAGCCGCTTCGATGGTTGGGAAACGGACCAGCTATGGTCTCCCTGGCTCCTGCATGCAGGCCTCGGCCCGGACCAGGCAACAGGTGGCGTGATGCTGCCCGTGATGGCCATGAGCATGCACACCTTCGGCTTGCCGGTGGTCAAGGGCGGAGCCGAACGCTTTGTTGCAGCCTTTGAATCGCTGCTCCGGGACAACGGGGTGCGGATCATGCTTGGCACCGAGGCCCGGGAAATCCTTTCGGTGTCCGGCTCGGTGACCGGGGTCCGCACCTCTCAGGGGATTGTCCCAGCGGGTACCGTGCTGGCCAACGTTTCGCCCCAAGCCCTCTACACGCGTTTGCTGCCTGATGCCCCCGCGCAGCTGGCCGACGCCGCCCGCAGGTACCAGAACGGCCGCGGCGCCATGCAGGTCCACCTTGCCCTGGACAAGCCGGTCCAATGGTTGGATCCCCGCCTCAACGAGGTTCCGCTGGTCCATATCAGCAACGGATCGGACAGCACGGGCATCGCGTGCGCCCAGGCTGAGGCGGGGCTCTTGCCCGCGGAACCAACCATCGTGGTGGGACAGCAGTGCGTCCTGGATCCCTCCAGGGCGCCCGAAGGCAAAGCGACGCTGTGGCTGCAGCTCCAGGAGGTTCCGTTCGAGCCGGTAGGGGACGCTGCGGGTGAGCTGTCCGTGGCCGGGGGTTGGTCGGAGAAGTTGAAGCAGGCCTACCTGCACCGTGTCCTTGAGCGGCTTGAGCAGTTCGCGCCGGGAACGCGGGCTACCGTTCTGGCCTCAGACATCATCGCCCCCACGGACCTCGCTGCAATCAATCCGAACGCTGTTAACGGCGACCCGTACGGCGGCTCGGCCGAGCTCTTCCAGAACCTGCTCTGGCGGCCGTTTCCACAAGCTGCCGGGCACCACACGACCGTCAAAGGACTTTGGCACATCGGGGCCTCCACCCACCCCGGCCCGGGCCTCTCCGGTGGTTCAGGCCACCTCGTGGCACAGCGCCTGACAACCAGGAAATCCAACCCTTTCAAGCGAAACCAGCGATAGGAGAACAATGTCTGTTCTGGCCGGGCTCACTGCAGCCCTTTCCAACGGCTCGGTGAAAATCATCGACCTTACTACCCCGCTCAGTCCCGAAACCCCCATCCTGAACCTGCCGCAGCCTTTTGCGAACACGGTTGGGTTGTCGGTCTCGCCGGTCAGCAACTTCGACGACGCCGGCCCGGCGTGGGCGTGGAACGACGTCACGGTGGGCGAGCACGCCGGAACGCACTTGGATGCCCCGGTCCACTGGATCACGGGCAAGGACGGCAAGTCCGTGGACAAGATCGAACCGCACCGCCTCGTGGGTCCGCTGGTGGTGCTCGACAAAACTGCGGAAGCCACCGCCGATCCGGACTTCCTCCTGGAGCCGGAACATTTTGAGCAGTGGCAGGAAGAGCATGGCCTTTTCCCGGAGAACTGCTGGGTGATCTTCCGGACCGGTTGGGCAGCCCGGGGCGCCGATGCTGCGGCTTTCGTGAACGCGGACGACGCCGGCCCGCACACTCCCGGGGTCTCTGCGGCAGGTGCCAAATGGCTTGCCAGCAACGCCTCCATCAGCGGATTCGGCGTTGAAACCGTGGGGATCGATGCTGGCCAGGCGGGCTCACTGGATCCGATGTTCCCCGTCCACTCCTTCCTCCTGGGCGCGGACAAGTACGGCGTGACCTCGCTCCGGAACGTGGACCGGCTGCCGGTTACGGGCGCCACCCTGGTGGTTGCTCCCCTGCCGATCGTCGGCGGCACAGGCAGCCCCAGCCGCGTCTACGCGCTGGTGGAAAGCGGTCCCGCGGAACAGCGGTAGCCCATCTGACTGGCAGTAGGGGTTGTTCTGAGCTCTCAGAACAACCCCTACTGCCAGCTACTTGGGACTTAAGCGTCCACTTCCGTGTTCACGATGTAGACGTCGCACGGAGCCCCGTGGGCCACGCTGTTGGCGATGCTGCCCAGCACGCGGCCAAGGCCCTTCATGCGCTTGTTCCCCACAACGATCAACGACGCGTTGTGGGTTTCGGCGTAGTTGATGAGGGCGTTGGCCGGCGTACCGCGGGCAGCGTAGTACTTCACGCTGTTGTCCGGGATGTCCAGTTCCTCGGCCACCTTGCGCGCAACGTACTCGGCGGAGTCCGCCGAGGAGACCGTAATGCGGTCGCTGCCACTGCCGAACTCTTCGATCCGGTCATCAGAAAAGCCGCTGATGACGTGCAGTTCCGCGCCGAGTGCTTTGGCCATCTTGGCTGCCGCCACGGCTGCCCGCTTGGCCGTTTCGCTGGCGTCAACGCCGACGACGATCACTTCTGACATGAGTTCTCCTCATTGATGGATTCATGGGTGGTGGTCCGGTGGTACTTCAAAGAAATTTACACGCGATCAGCAGTTGCCGCTGCTCCTTGTTTACGGCCGTGTCCCAACGGGTAGGGATACGGTATCGGCTCGAGCACAACCGAAAGGCAGGATCATGGCACAGCAAGCTTTCAACCCGACGACGGCGATCGTCACGGGTTCGGATTCCGGCATTGGCCGCGCCACGGCGGTCGCGCTGGCCAAAGCAGGCATGGACGTGGGAATCACATGGCACTCGGATGAGCAGGGCGCCCAGGAGACCGCCGAAGAAGTGAGGGGCCTGGGCCGCAAGGCAGTAGTGGAGCAGCTGGATACCACCAGGATTCAGGAGACGGCGGCAACGATCGATCGGCTCGCCGACGAACTTGGCGGCGTGGATGTGTTCGTCAACAACTCAGGAACCGGAGACGGAACCAAGTTCCTGGAGCTGGACTTTGAGACGTGGATGCAGACGTTGGACACCAATCTCAACGGTGCTTTCGTGGCCATGCAGGCGGCAGCCAAGCGCATGGTGGACGCAGGCAGCGGCGGGCGCATCATCGCGATCACCAGCGTGCACGAGTTCCAGCCGCGGGTAGGCGCATCAGCGTACGATGCTTCAAAGCATGGGCTGGGTGGCCTCATCAAGACCATGGCGCTGGAGCTGGCGCAGTACGGCATCACCGCCAACAACGTGGCACCCGGTGAGATCGCCACCCCCATGACGGGCCAAACGGACGAGGACCCGCACCAGGAAGAACGTCCCGGAGTACCCGTGGGCCGCCCCGGCGACGCACGCGAGATTGCCGCCGTCGTAGCTTTCCTGGCGTCCCCCGAATCCAGCTACGTCAACGGCGCCTCCTGGCCCGTGGACGGCGGGATGCTGCAAATGGGACCACAAGCGGGTTCGCACATCACCAGCAACGATTGGCGCGAAAACTAGCTCTGGCCGCACGAACTTCCGTGGGCTAGTCTGCATGGACGGCCTGCGTGCAGGCCCGATTTCCAGGATTCGTAACACGATGATGAGGAGCACCATGGCTGACCACACATACAGCGTTTCCGAGATTGTAGGAACTTCCACCGAGGGCGTCGACGACGCCATCAAGAACGCCATCGGCACAGCGTCGCAGACCTTGCGCAACCTTGATTGGTTCGAGGTCAAGGAAATCCGCGGCCACCTCGAGGATGGTGCGGTTGCCGACTGGCAGGTCACCATCAAGCTTGGCTTCCGCCTGGAGCGCTAAGCGCTGGCCAGCCCCTCGCCGAATTGACAGTTAATGCCAATGTTTGGTGCCAACATTGGCATTAACTGTCATCTCGGCGGGCGGGTTCTGGAACCTCAGTAACCGTGTCCGGCTCGCCGAAGCTGCTCAGCAGCGTCAATGCGTCCGACGACGGCGAACCGGCCTTGGCGGAATAGACCCGCAGGTGCTGGTCGGCGTCGTCCGGGAGACTCAGGGTTTCGAAGTTCAGTTCAAGGTCGCCCACCACGGCATGGTGCAAACGGACTGTTCCGGCGGACCGCGAAGCTACCCTGTGCCCGGCCCACCATTGGCGGAATTGCTCGCTGTGAACGGCGAGTTCACCTACCAGCTGGTTGGTTTGGGGATCGTTCGGGTGGCGGCCCACATCCATGCGCAGCGCTCCGACGGCTTCGGCGGCAACGGTCTTCCAGTCCCGGAACAGCGTTCCCGCGCTGGCATCCAGGATGAGCCAACGGGTCAGGTTCCTTTCCGCGGCGGGCAAGGAGGTGAAGTCGGTAAACAGCAGGTTGGCCATGCGATTGGCGGCCAGGACGTCGGTCCTGCGTCCAAGGACCATCGCCGGCACGTCGCCCACTGCGTCCAGCAACTGCCGCACGGCCGGACGCACTTTCTGAACCGGCCCCGGCCCCGCGGCCGAGTTGGCGCAGTGCGCAAGAAGGTCCATCATGTGGGCCCGCTCCCCCACATCCAGGCGGAGGGCCCTCGCCACGGAGTCCAGTACTGCCTTGGACGGATGGATGTTCCGCCCCTGCTCCAGGCGGGTGTAGTAGTCGGTGCTTACTCCGGACAGCCTGGCCACTTCCTCCCGGCGAAGCCCCGGGACCCGGCGGGAGCCGGTTGAACCGAGCGTGCCGGCGTCTTCCGGGGAAAGGCGCGCACGCATGACCTTGAGGAACTTTCCGAACTCAGCGCTTTGACCCATCCATCCATTCTGCCGGTGCAACAGCCGGCACCACCACCTCTTTGGGTAGGACTGGCAGACCTAGGAAAAACAGGATCACGCACTTCTGCTGACGTGGTAGCCAAAACTGAATAGGCTCGAAGCAGAGCCTCCGAAAACGTTTTCCGGAGATCCGACAACGCACACCACTTTCGAAGGAGACCCCTCATGCCAGAGTTGACATTGAACAACGGCGTCACCATTCCGCAGCTTGGATTCGGTGTCTTCCAAGTGCCTCCGGAAGAGACCCAGAAGGTAGTGGAAGACGCCCTCGAGGCCGGTTACCGTCACATCGACACCGCCGCGGCCTACCGCAATGAAGCCGGCGTTGGCGCCGCAATTGCAGCTTCCGGACTTTCCCGGGACGAGCTCTTCATCACCACCAAGCTGCGCAACGGCGAGCAGGGCGAGGCCTACGACGCTTTCCAACGCAGCCGTGAAGCGTTGGGTCTGGATTTCCTGGACCTCTACCTGATCCATTGGCCCGTCCCGTCCCAGGGGCTGTACACCCAGGCCTGGAAGGAAATGGAGAAGCTCTACCATGACAAGCAGATCCGCGCGATCGGTATCTCCAACTTCCTCGCCGACCACGTGGACACCCTCCTGCGCGAGTCCGAGGTAGTGCCGGCCGTCAACCAGATCGAACTGCACCCCACCTACCAACAGGCCGACCTGGCCGCCAAATGCCGCGACCTCACCATCGCCGTCGAGGCTTACAGCCCGCTCGGCCAGGGCAAGGACCTCAACGCCGAGCAGGTGGCACTCGTCGCGTCGGCGCACGGAACCACTCCCGCCCAGGTGATCCTCGCCTGGCACCTGGCCCAGGGAACCATCGTGATTCCCAAGTCCGCGGACTCCAGCCGCATGCGCGAGAACTTCGGCGCTGCGGACCTGAGCCTTACTGAGTCCGAACTTGCGGCCATCACCGCCCTTGAGGCGGGCGCGCGCATCGGTTCCGATCCCGCCGTCGCCTCCTTCACCCAGATGTAAGCCCGGCACTAACAAAGGACAACAGCATGCAGTACACGCATCTTGGCCGCTCCGGCCTGAAAGTCTCCCGCCTCTGCCTGGGTACCATGAACTTCGGCCCTAAGACCGAGGAAGAGACGTCCCATTCGATCATGGACTCCGCGCTGGATTCCGGGATCAATTTCTTCGATACCGCCAACGTCTACGGCGGCACGGAACATCGCGGCTGGACCGAGGAAATCATCGGCCGCTGGTTCGCCAAGGGCGGCGAGCGCCGGGAACGCACGGTGATCGCCAGCAAGCTCTACGGCACCATGACGGACCGCCCGAATGAGTCCAAGTTGTCCGCCCTGAACATCCGGCGCGCCCTGGATGCCAGCCTGAAGCGGCTGCAGACGGATTACATCGACATCTACCAGTTCCACCACATCGACCGGGACACTCCGTGGGACGAGATCTGGCAGGCCATTGAGGTGGCCGTCCAACAGGGCAAGATCCTTTACTCGGGCAGCAGCAACTTTGCCGGGTGGCACATCGCCCAGGCCCAGGAGGCAGCACACCGGCGGAACTACACGGGCTTGGTGAGCGAGCAGTCCATCTACAACCTGTTCCGCCGCGAGCTGGAACTCGAAGTGATCCCGGCAGCGCAGCAGTACGGCCTGGGCCTGATCCCGTGGTCTCCCCTGCAGGGCGGGCTGCTGGGAGGCGTGCTCAAAAAGGAAGAAGAAGGCGTCCGACGCACCGAAGGACGCGCCTTGGAGACCCTGCGCCAGCATGAAGACCAGATCCGCCAGTACGAGGACTTCGCTGACGAACTGGGCCACGCTCCCGGCGATGTGGCTCTTGCCTGGCTGCTGCACCAGCCCGCGGTGACGGCACCGATTGTGGGTCCCCGCACCCAGGAACAGCTGGACTCTGCCATCCGCGCTTTGGACGTCACCCTCAGTGATGACGCCCTTAAGAGGCTGGATGACATCTTCCCGGGCCATCGCCCTGCCCCCGAGGATTACGCCTGGTGAGCGATCTTCACACAGGCAGCCTTGGAAAAGCAGCGGACACCGTCTCGCCGCGGAACATCCTGTTCATCGGCGGGACCGGAGTCATCAGCACCTCGGCGGCTGAACGCGCCGTGGCGCTGGGCCACCGGCTGACCATCCTTAACCGGGGACGGTCAGCCGGGCGGCCGGTCCCGGACGGCGCCGAAGTGTTGCACGCGGACATCCGGGAACCGGCAGCGGTGCGTGAGGTACTTGGCGGCAGGGAGTTCGACGCCGTCGCGGACTTTATCTCCTACACTCCGGGCCAGGCCCGGACTGCCATGGAGTTGTTCCGTGGGCGCACGGGTCAGTATTTGTTCATCAGTTCAGCCTCGGCGTACCAAAAGCCGCCTACCACCCTGCCCATCAGGGAATCCACGCCCCTGAAGAATCCGTTCTGGCAGTACTCGAGGGACAAGATCGCCTGTGAGGAACTCCTCTGGGATGCGTACCGTGAACAGGATTTCCCCCTGACGGTGGTGCGCCCATCCCACACTTACGATCGCACCAAGATCGCGATGGTGGGTGGCTGGACGGACATCCACCGGATGCGTGCCGGACTGCCTGTGCTGGTCCACGGCGATGGAACGTCGCTATGGACGCTGACGCACAGCCGCGACTTTGCCAAGGCATTCGTCGGGCTCCTCGGGCGTCCGCAGGCCATTGGCGAGAGCTACACCATTACCTCGGATGAGTACCTGCCGTGGAACCAGATCTATGGGCTTTTCGCCAGGGCCGCGGGTGTTGCGGAGCCGGAGTTGTTCCACGTGTCCTCGGAAACCATCGCGGCCCACAGCGCGGAGCTGGGTCCCAACCTGCTGGGCGATCGTTCCCACTCGGTTGTGTTCGACAACTCGAAGATCAAAGCCCTTGTACCGGATTTCACGGCCACCATTCCTTTTGCCGATGGTGCCCGGGAAATCGTGGAGTGGCACGACCGGCATCCTGAACTGCAGGTGGTGAAGGATGACTACATGGAGTTGACTGACCAGCTCTACGACTGGTCGCGGCGGACGCTGTTGCCAAGCACCACGTCCCCGGCGTAGAAAAGCAAGGAACCTGTCTTTTTCGTTTCAGCAAAGGAGATCGTGCCCATGGCGTCAGCCCCGCTCATAGAACTCAATGACGGATACAAGATCCCGCAACTGGGCCTTGGCACGTGGCCGCTGGATGACACCCAGGTTGCAAAGGCCGTTGAGGAAGCCGTGTCACTCGGCTACCGGCACATCGACACCGCGGTGAAATACGGCAACGAGGCCGGGGTGGGCGAAGGAATCCGGAACAGCGGGGTGGACCGCAGCGAACTGTTCATCACCACCAAGCTCAATGGTGAGTTCCAAGGGTCGGGCAAAGCTGTTGCCGGCTTGGACAGTTCCTTGAAACGCCTCGGCTTGGACTACGTGGACCTCCTGCTCATCCACTGGCCACTCCCCCGGCGCGATGAGTTCGTTTCCACGTGGAAGACCTTCGAAGAACTGCAGGCTTCAGGCAAGGTCCGCTCCATCGGTGTTTCGAACTTCAAGCCCGCCCACCTCGACCGCCTCTTCGCGGAGACGGACGTGGTTCCGGCCGTCAACCAGATCCAGATCAACCCAGCCATTCCACGGCCTGCCGCCCGCGCCTTCAACGAACGGAACGGCATCGTCACCGAATCGTACAGTCCCCTTGGTGCAAGCACTGATCTCTTGAACGCTCCCGTCCTGGCCAGGCTTGCCGAAAAGCACGGGAAGACTCCCGGCCAGGTGGTACTTCGCTGGCACGTCCAACAAGGCCTGGTTGCCATCCCCAAGACGGCGAACCCGAAGCGCATGCAGGAGAACCTGAATGTCTTCGATTTCGAACTGGACGGGCAGGACCTGGACCGCCTGCAAACACTCGACGCCGGACCTGACACCGGAGTCGATTCGGACGTCCAAGGACACTAGGGAAGGATGAGCGTGGAATCAATGATCTGGACCGGGTCCTACACCGCCGACCGCAACGCAAAGGGCGAAGGCATCGGCGCTATTGCCATCGACGGGCAGGGCAACCTCGAAGCCGTCGGTTTGGCCGTCACCGCCAATTCGCCCTCATTCCTGGCACGGCACCCCACACTGCCCATCCTTTATGCAGTAGCCGAGGAGGCCGGCACGGTGCAGCCCTACCGCCGCACGGGAGTGGCCGAGCTGGAACCATTCGGAGAGGCATAGCCTACAGGGGAAGCCACCTGCCATGTGGCAGCCGCCCCACAGGGCCGCTTCATCATCACCACCTGCTGGGGCGACGGGCAGGTCATCCTTTTCGAACTGGACGACGACGGCGCCATCACCTCGCGCTTTAGCGCGGAAGCCGCCGTCGACCCCCACCACAACGGACCCACCGACGAGCCGCGGCCCAGTCGCGCTCACTCCAGCCTGATGCTTCCCGACGGTCGGATCCTGACCGCGGACCTGGGCAACGACCTGGTGCGCGTCTGGACTTACCGACCCGGCAGCGGCCTGCAGGCCGACCACCAGGTGATCCTCCCCCAGGGCAGCGGGCCCCGGCACATGGTCCGGCATTCCAGCGGGACAGTATTCGTGGACACGGAATACTCCCTTGAGGTGGCCGCCATCCGGTCCGAACGGCAAGGCGTTTTCGAGCTCACGGCCATGGTTCCCGTGAGCGTGAACAAGCCGTTCGACGGCGACGCCGCGGCTGAAATTGCACTCTCACCCGATGGACGGTTCGCTTACGTGGGGGTCCGCGGGTCCAACCGGATGTGCATCCTGAAGGTGAGCGCCGAAGGAACCAGCCTCGAACCCCTGGCGGACGTTTCCACAGGCGGCGACTGGCCGCGTCACCACTTGGTTCGCGGCGGCTGGCTGCTGGTAGCGCACGAGGGGTCCAACGACGTCGTGAGCTACAAACTGGACCCCGACTCCGGCCTGCCCGACGGCCCTGTCAGCCGCGTGGAAACCGGCTCGCCGAGCGTGCTGGTGCCTGCCTCTTAAAGACGCCGAGATGGCATTTGATGCCAATGCTCCGCTCAAACATTGGCACCAAATGCCATCTCGGTGTTGGTTCTAGGCAGCCCAGACTTCGACGTCGTCCGTGCCGCAGATGAGCCTTCGGCCGCCCGGCTCGAGGATCACCCACAGGAGTTCCTGGTGCTGGGAAACATCGTCCACGCGCCCGGTACCCACACCCCACGCAACGTCGTAGATCCACACGCGATCGCCGGACTGGAGATCGGTCCACTCCGACGCCGGAACGTGCCGGTAGCCGTCAGGCCGGTTGAGAAGGCTCGCTGTCATGACGCTGCCGGGCGACGACGCCACACAGTGGGTACGCCGTTGTGGGCCGGGAGAACGTGGCCCTCGGTAAAGACGTGCACCGTTTCCGGATCGGAATCCGGGCTCCACAAACCAGAAGCCGGGCAGTGGGAACCGGTAGGCATGACGCGGGTGGCTCGTTCGCGCAGGAGGGCGATGCTCTTCATCGTTGAAACTCGTCCTTGGGTAGGTCTGGCTCTGCCTATGTGAAGCAGATCTCCTCCACCCTATGAAACTCTGGAGCGCTCTGTTATGGGCAAGTGCACAACCTTCCCGCCCGGTTACATGCACTTGCCCAGCGCGATCTGGAACATCGGGCCCAAACCCGACGAAACCCGCGGACCCGAGCCGGATCCGCGGGTCTCCGCCCCTACTTGTAGGTCAAGCTCAACAGCAGTGCCTTGAGTTGGGCATACTGCTCGGTTTCCATCCAGGCCTTGGCCTCTGAAGGGCCGGCGAAGGCGGGCTGCTTATCAGTGTCGAAGTTAACGCCAGCGATCATGTACAGGTTGGGCATTCTTACAAGCCGGGCTCCCGACCCCATTTCCCCGTTCTGGAACTCCCCCGCAACGCGCACGTCCATGAAGTAGTAGGGGCGGATGTCCGGCGCGGGCGCTGCAGGCGTGGCCGCGCCCTCGACGGGAGTGGGCAGGATCAAATCAGAGGCGAAGCCAAATTCGGTTGACCGGCCCGAGGTGTCGATAATGCCAGGGACGGCGGCTTTGTCGTAAACAGTTCGGCGCACCCATCCCCCAGTGCCACCTCCGTACGAGCCGCTTGACACGAAGGCAATCTCGGCGCCGCTCGCGTCAAGGATTGTGGCATCCACGGCACCCGCCTTCGTTTCCTCCGAAAGATATGGCGCCTGCGCCGTCCGAACGGTCCAATCAGCGGGATACTCAAAGGAGATATGCCCGTCCGGGAACGTGAACGTCTTGAACGTTGGCACCTGCACGGGCGGCACTACCGGAGCAGTGGTGGCCACAGCGGACGTGGTGGGCGTCGGCGCCTGGGTGGGAGCCGCCGTCGTGGTTGCTGACGTTGTTGCGGTGGCAGTGGGCGTCGGCGTCGCAGTGGTCGACGCCGTGGGAGTGGCGGGCTCCACAGTTACAGCCGGGGCAGGCCCTGAGCTGACCGGACCGAAGTTGGAGGCCACCAAAACCCCCGCGGTCACGGCAGCCGCCCCCAACAGCAGGCCTGCAGCAATACGTGCCTTCCGGCGCCGGCGGTCTTCAAGCGAGGGTACGGCCCGCAGCGGGTTTGTGTCGCTGTAGACCGTGGAGCCGGACAGCATTTTGTGCAGGGCTTCCTCGCCGTTCGGTTCCGTGGCGGGATCGAATGGGTCGATTGCGGCAATCTGGTTCTTGATCGAATCCATGGTCAGACCCCCAACTTCTGTGTAGTCGTCTCTGAACCTGCAGGCAATTGTTTCCGGAATGCCGTTCGGGCGCGGTGCAAGCGCACCTTCGCGGCCGATTCGCTGCACTGGAGAAGCTGGGCGATTTCGGCGCTGCCAAGGCCGTCCCAGTAGGCCAGCTGGAGGATGTCCCGGTCCTTCTCGCGCAGGCGGGCCATCGCGTCCTGTACCGCGACGTTTTCGGAGCTGCCGCCGAAACGCTGTACCGCCGTCGTGCGCAGTTTCTCCTGAAGGGCCTGCTGGCGGTCGCGGCTGCGGTAGGCGTTTCCTACCAAGTTGCGGGCGATGCCAAGCAGGTAGGCAAGTTCCGGCAGCGCGTCGTCCGACCATTTCTGCCACACCACACGGAACACATCGGCGGCAATTTCCTCTGCCACCTCCAACGACTCGACGCGTCGGCCAACAAATCTGAAGACGGCTGGATAGCTGTCTTTGTGAATGGCGATAAACGCCAATTCGCGCTCGGAAAGCACGATTTCCCCCTGATGAATAGAACCCGGAACTGCAGGATACCCATATAGTTTCCGGGTGCCGCCCCCGGGTTACATGCTGTTCGAAATTTCGCTAATCCAGCGTGGATTCTTGCCTTGGCGCGGACGCCATGCGGAAAATCCCCATGCCGAGAGCAGCAAAGCCACGAGGATCAGTCCGGCGTCACCGAGGTCTATCCCACCGAGCCACGATGTCAGGGGATCTTCCAGCCCAAACGCCTCGTTCAGGAACCCACCCAAAGTGATGACGGAGATAAACAGCGCCGAGACCGCCGAAATGCCGGTGATGACGGCGTTGAACCCGAGCTTCCGTTGGGGATCGTGAATGGCCGACGCGTACATCTTCATCATGACCACGCCGTTGGCTGAGTCGCAGAGGGTCATGGCTGCAGTGAACGCGAGGGGCAGCGCCATGAGTGCAAGGGGTGAGACCCCGGCCAGCGAGGCTGTGGTGGTGATGACCAGGAGCCCGATGGTCGTGGCGGTGTCGAACCCCAGGCCGAAGAGGAAGCCAATGACGTAGATGTTCCGCGGCCTTTCCACCTTGGCGAGAGGCTTGGCGAGCAGCCTCGCAACGAAGCCTTTCGTCTCCAGATCCTCGGGTTGGACCTCGCCGCCTGCTTGGACCTCCCTGTACAACTGCGCTGCACGGATGAACGCCGAGCCGTTGAACAACCCCATAATCAGCAGGAACAGCCCAGCAACGCCGCTTCCGATCAGTCCAAGGATCTTGTTCCCGGCGGTGCCATCCTCCATGAACTGTCCGATCACCGTAACGCCCAGGACCACCAGCATCCCGGCCAATACCACCACCGAACTGTGCCCCAGGCTAAAGGCGAATCCGACGCTCACCGGGTCTTTGCGTTGTGCAACAAACTTCCGCGTCGAGTTGTCGATCGCAGCAATGTGGTCCCAGTCGTAGCTGTGTTTGACGCCGGCAACGTACGCCGTGACCACCAGGCCAAGGGCCAGAGGTTCGGCGCCGCCGGTGGTCCCCACCAGCAGAAGTACGACGGCGGCAAGATGCAAGGCGGCCACCGCGCCGAAGGTGAAAAAGAGCCGGGTGCGGAGGGACAGCGTTTCACGGTCCCGGTACAGGGCAGCAAACCCGGTGAGCGTCGTCATCAGTACTTCCTTAGATTCAAGGGTTCTTGCCCGTGCCAGCGTCCCCTGAGGAATCCGATACAGGCGTTGAGCAGACCGTTGAGTTCCCCGGTGCTGTTCGACAGCGAACGCAGGACAAGCCCGCACGTCCCGCCCACACTCTGGGTCAATGAAACACCCGAATGCGCACCGTAGTCACGGGCAATACAGTCCAACTCATCCGTGAGCGCTTGGTCCACGCGCGGGTCCACCACCACGAGGGAGCCCACATGGCTGAATCCCTCCATGAAGCCCATGCCTGTCACGTCGTCCAACGGCGGCCTGATCACGAGGTTGTCAAGGACCAGGAGCTGGGGGCCGCCTTCCGTCTCCACGTGGATCTCGTTCCGAAGCCCGAGCTCCCGGAACGTGAAGGACGCTCCGTCCGGCGACCACCCGGGTGTGATGACTTCCGCCATGACAAGGCTCGACGACGGGTGGAGACTGGCGTGCGAAACCTGCCTGTAGCGGGCCTCCCTGTAGGCGATGAGTTGGTCGGGAACCAGCTCCAGCCGGGCGCCCTCCCCCAGCCGTATGGTCATGCGCTGCTCTGCAAAGGACCGCGGTGTCCGGTAGATCTTGGTGGCCGATTGCGTGGTCAACAACAACTCCGCCCCGTCCCCGACCTCCACGTCGATGACGAACAGATCAGCGCCCAAATAGGCCCCGCCGGGATTGACTATGACATAGCAAACCTGCCCGGTTCCATCCAGATAGTGCGGCCGCAACACCCTCAATGCGCCCTCATGGAACTGGTGGGCTGCGGATGAACGGCCAGATCGCTCGGCGATGCGCAACCGGAGTTCCCCCCGTGGTGACCGCGTCACCGAGGCGGCTGAGCCGGATTCTGCCGGAGCCGCGACAGCGCTGCTGGCGCTACTCACGACGCCAAGTCGAGCATCAGGACGTCCCGCTTGATCCAGCCAAGGACTCCTTCAAGCCCTTGGTCGGTTTTGAGGTTGGTGAAGCAGAAGGGCTTGTTCCCGCGGAACTCCTTCGAATCCCGCTCCATGACAGCCAGGTCCGCCCCTACGTGCGGCGCCAAGTCCGTCTTGTTGATGACAAAGAGGTCGGACTTGATCATGCCTTGGCCGGCTTTCCTGGGGATCTTCTCGCCTTGGGCCACGTCGATGATGTAGATGGAGAAGTCCACGAGTTCCGGGCTGAACGTGGCGGAGAGGTTGTCGCCGCCGGATTCCACGAAGATCACCTGCAGGTCAGGATGCCGGGCTTTGAGTTCCTTGATGGCAGCTGTGTTCATGGAGGTGTCTTCACGGATGGCGGTGTGCGGACATCCTCCGGTTTCGACGCCGATGATGCGGTCTTCGGGCAGGACCCCGTTGGCGGCCAGGATCTTGGCGTCTTCGATGGTGTAGATGTCGTTGGTGATGGCGGCCATGGAGATTTCACCGCTCATGTGGCGGGTGATGCGTTCCACGATCTGGGTCTTTCCGGCTCCGACGGGTCCGCCGACGCCGATGATGATGGGCTCTGTCATGTGTCCTCCTTGGTTTAGCTCATGAACATGCGGGCACGCTGCCGCTCGTGCCGCATTTGTGAAATTTCCAGGCCCGGGGCAACCGCCCCAAAGTCGTCCCAGCACAGCCGTGCTACATCCTCGATGGCGGCAGCAACGGCGTCGTGCGCGTTTCGGAGGACGCGCTGCCCGGCGTTCTGGCCGAGCGGAACCGCGCGGACGGCGTTTTGCGTCAGGGAGGTGATGGCGGCGAAGAAGTAGGCGGCGAGCGCTTCCGGAAGGGGAACCCCCAGTGAACGCGCGACGACGGCAAATGCCAGGGGTTGATGCCCCGCCGCTGTCCCCTCCCGCACCTGGTTGCGGTATCCGGAAAGTTCGGCGGACGGAAACACCTCTGCTCCGATCTCCAGCAGCCGTCCACCCATCTTCAGCGAGGCCTCCCGGACTTCCCGCGCCAGGAGGCAGGCGGAGAGCATAGCGTCCAAGTCCTCAAGGCCGGCGCCCTCGTACAGGAACCGGATGGCGAGCCCGTCGGAGTAGGTGAGCTGCTGGGCCAGGAAGGCATGAAGCCACGTGCTGAAGGTATGGTGATCGCGCACTACCCCGCGTTCGATGTATCCCTCAAAGCCCAAAGAATGAGCGAACGCACCTGTCGGCAAGGCGGAATCGGTGAGTTGCTGGAGGGCCAGCTGGTAGTCAGTGTGTGTGTTCTGCATGGCGGAATGGCACCGGCATCACCCGTTCCTGCCTCTGATAGGGCACGCCCACGTGCTTGAGGTAGTCCTCCACCGTGTGGTCGTACTGGCAGACCATGACGTCGGCCCGGTATTCGGAGGCGGCATCGAAGAACTGGGCCTGCAAGTGCCTGTTGCCGAGGGAGTGCGCCACGACGCCCATTTCATGGATGGTCCCGGGGGCGATCACCAGGACGTCGGTGGGAAGCACGGAGACGACAATCAGGTTGGCGTCGTCAGCTGCGAGGATGTCGCCGTCGCGAAGGTGGCCGGAGCCGGAGGGGAGCCGGATTCCCAGCTCCTTGCCGTGGTCGGTGGTGACGCGTTGGATGCGTTTAACCAGCAACGAACCGGGAAGGACCACCCGCTCCTGGTGGCGACCCGCGTAAGCGTCCCGGGGCAGCTCGTGAAGGTTGCCAAGGATTTCTTCAATGATCATGTGAGTCCTAGAAGAGGAAGTACCGCTGGGCCATGGGCAGCACGTCGGAGGGTTCGGAGGTGATTTCCTGGCCGTCGACGGTGACGGTATAGGTTTCGGGGTCGACGGCGATGTCCGGAGTTTCGCCGTTGAATTTCAGGTCCGCTTTGCTCAGCGTGCGGATACCGGACACGGGTTTGATGATCCGCTCGAGTCCCAGTTCTTCCGGAACACCGGCTTGGATCGCGGCTTTGGACAGGAACGTGATGGACGTCTGCCGAAGTGCTTTTCCATGGGCCGCGAACATGGGCCGCATGGTGCGCGGCTGAGGCGTGGGGATGGAAGCATTGGAGTCGCCCATGAGCGCATAGGCAATCTGGCCTCCCTTGATCACCAGTTCGGGCTTCACCCCGAAGAAGGCCGGATCCCACAACACCAGGTCGGCAAACTTACCGGCCTCCACCGAGCCGACCACGTCCGCCATGCCCTGTGCGATGGCCGGGTTGATGGTGTATTTGGCGACGTACCTTTTGATCCGGAAGTTGTCGCTGTCCGGGGATCCGTGGGCGGCTCCGGACGGGTCCCGCAGCACGCCACGCTGCCTCTTCATGGCATCGGCTACTTGCCATGTACGGGTCACCACTTCGCCGACGCGTCCCATGGCCTGGGAATCGGACGAGGTGATGGAGAAGATGCCAAGATCGTGCAGGACATCCTCTGCGGCGATGGTTTCAGCACGGATGCGGGAGTCCGCAAACGCCACATCTTCCGGAATGTCAGGGTTGAGGTGATGGCACACCATCAGCATGTCCAGGTGCTCTTCCACAGTGTTCCGCGTGTACGGAAGAGTCGGGTTGGTGGAGGCCGGAAGCACGTTCGGCATCCCGGCGATCTTGATGATGTCCGGCGCATGCCCGCCGCCGGCGCCTTCGGTGTGGAAGGTGTGGATGACCCGGCCGCCGATCGCCCGGATGGTGTCCTCCACAAAGCCGCACTCATTGAGCGTGTCGGTGTGAATGGCAACCTGGACGTCGAATTCGTCGGCGACGCGCAGGGACATGTCAATCGATGAGGTGGTTGAGCCCCAGTCTTCATGGACTTTCAGTCCGACGGCACCGGCGCGGATCTGCTCCGCGAGGGGCTCGACGGCGGATGCGTGGCCCTTGCCGAACAAGCCGATGTTGACGGGGAGGCCTTCAGCCGCTTGGAGCATGCGTGAGATGTGCCATGCCCCGGGCGTAACGGTGGTCGCCTTGGTGCCCTCGGCCGGACCCGTTCCACCGCCCACCATAGTAGTGACGCCGCTGCAGAGTGCTGTGGGCACCTGTTCCGGAGAGATGAAGTGGATGTGGGTATCGATGCCTCCTGCAGTGAGGATCTTCCGTTCCCCGGCGATGATCTCCGTGCTTGATCCAATAACAATGTCCACGCCGTCGGTGATCTGCGGATTACCGGCCTTGCCGATTCTGAAGATATGGCCGTCTTTAAGGGCCACATCAGCTTTGTAGATGCCGCTGTAGTCCACAACGACCACGTTGGTGATGACGGTGTCCGGAATGTCTTCCGAGCGGGTCAACTGCCCGTTTTGGCCCATGCCGTCACGGATCACCTTGCCGCCACCGAAGACCACTTCTTCGCCGTAGGCCGTGAAGTCTTTCTCGATTTCCAGGAACAGCTCCGTGTCGGCCAAGCGGATCGCGTCGCCGGTGGTGGGGCCGTACAACTCTGCGTATTGCCGGCGAGGAAGCTCGAAGCTCACTGGGCAGCCTCCCCGGCGACGTCGGCCGATGCCGGAGTGCCGCCGTCGAGCCTTCCATTCACGGCGTTGCTGAGTCCGAAGACCTGCCGTGTGCCTGCAAGGAGGATCAACCGGACCGTCTTCCGGTCCCCCGGCTCGAACCGCGCGGCGGTGCCCGCCGGGATGTCGAGGCGACGGCCGTAGGCTGCCTCCCGATCGAACTCAAGGGCGCCGTTGGCTTCGGCGAAGTGATAGTGCGAGCCAACCTGGACCGGGCGGTCACCGCGGTTCACGACGTCGACGGCGATCGACTCGCGTCCACTGTTGCACACGACCACACCCTCCTGCAGCCGGTACTCTCCGGGAATCATGGCAGCCTCCTAACGGATGGGGTTGTGGACGGTGACGAGCTTGGTTCCGTCGGGGAACGTGGCCTCCACCTGGACGTCGTGGATCATCTCCGGCACGCCTTCCATCACGTCTTCGCGGCCGAGCAGGGTGGTTCCGTAGCTCATGAGTTCTGCCACGGTCCTGCCATCGCGGGCACCCTCGACGAGCTCGTAGCTGATGATGGCCACCGCTTCCGGATAGTTCAGCTTCAGCCCGCGGGCCTGCCTGCGCCGGGCGAGATCGGCGGCGACCACGATCAGGAACTTTTCCTGCTCACGAGGTAAAAGATGCATGGATTTCCTCTGGCTTCGGCATCATCCGGACGGGTTGATTGCCAGCTTAGGGAGCGGAGGTTTCAGCTGTATTTCCGGAATGTCTCAGGCGGGGGTCGGATGCTCAGCGGCGTCGGGGGCCCAGATCCCGGACGACGGCGTTGGTTCCCGAAAACCGTAGACAGGCTAATACATCTCTAATATATTAGTTGCGTACTTCAAGCTACCGCTTTGATCAGCTCGATGAGGAGTTACCAGCACATGCAGAAACTCGCACGCCGGCTTGAGCGCCTGGGCACTGAAACTGCTTTCAGCGTTGCGCAGGCAGCCGCCGCTTGGAAGGCGAAGGGCAACCTCGTTTACCCCTTCCACCTTGGCGACATCAACATCCCCACCGCCCCGCACATTATTGAGGCGATGAACAAGGCCATCGCCGATGGATACACCGGCTACTGCCCGGGCCCGGGCATCCCGCAGCTGCGCGAAGCGTTGGCCGAAGACATCGGATCCCGCCGCGGGATCGGATTCTCTCCCGAGAACGTGGTGGTCATGACCGGCGGCAAGCCCGTTATCACCAAGTTCCTCCAGGCCGTGATGAACCCGGGCGAGGAAGTCCTCTACCCCAACCCCGGTTTCCCGATCTACGAATCCCAGATCGAATACCTCGGCGGCACCGCCGTGCCTTACCGCTACGTGCCCACGTCCAATGGTTTCGCGATCGACCTGGACCAGGTCCGGGCCTCGATCACCCCGAACACCACCGCGATCATCTACAACGATCTGCAGAACCCCATCTCCGCCGAGTCCACTGCGGCCGAGCGCGAAGCAATCGCACAGATCGCGATCGAGCACGACCTGTGGGTCCTCTCCGACGAGGCCTACTTCGAAACCCGGTACGAAGGCGTCTCCTCCTCGATCACCTCCATCCCGGGCATGGCCGAGCGCACCGTGATCCTCTATACGTTCTCCAAGAAGTTCGCCATGACCGGCTCCCGCCTGGGCTGTGCCGTGGCCCCGCGCGACATCGCGCAGGTTCTGTCCACCCTGAACACCAACGATGAATCCTGCACCACCCACTACGTGCAGTGGGCCGGCATCGAAGCGCTCCGCGGCCCGCAGGAACCGGTCCGGAACATGCTGGACATCCTCAAGGGCCGCCGCGATGCTGCCTGCGGGATCGTCAACAGCATCCCCGGGATGAGCGTGGCTGTTCCGCAATCCACGTTCTACCTGTTCCCGGACGTCACCGAGGCCATGCAGAAACTCGGGTACACCGCCGTCGGCGACTTCGCCTCCGACGCCCTCTACAAAACCGGCGTGTCCTTCTGCACCCGTGAACACTTCGGCCGGCGCCTGCCCGGCGAAGACCGCCAATACATCCGCCTGGCCTACTCCGGCATCGAAACCCCCGCCATCGAAGAAGGCCTGGGCCGGCTGCGTGAATGGATCGAGAACGCATGAGCCGCGTCGTCGTCACGGGACGCATCCCCGAAACCGCCCTCGAAAACCTCCGCGCCAAGCACGACGTCATCGCTTGGGAAAGCGAAGGGTCCATCAGCCGCGAGGAACTCCTCCGCCGCGTGGCCGGAGCCGACGCGATCGTCAGCCTCCTCACCGAACGCGTCGATGCTGAACTGCTCGATGCCGCCGGGCCCCAGCTGAAGGTGGTCTCCAACGTCGCCGTGGGCTACGACAACATCGACGTCCCGGCCTGCACAGAACGCGGGATCATCGCCACGAACACCCCCGGCGTGCTCACCGAAGCCACCGCCGACATCGCGTTCGGGCTCATCCTCATGACCACCCGCAGGCTCGGCGAGGGCGAACGGCTCATCCGCGCCGGACAGCCCTGGAAATGGGGCATGTTCTTCCTCCTCGGATCCAGCCTGCAAGGCAAAACCCTCGGCATCGTCGGCATGGGCGGCATCGGTATCGCCACAGCGCGCCGCGCCAAGGCCTTCGGCATGGAGATCGCCTACCAATCCCGCAGCGAAATCGATCCCGCGATCGCCGATGAACTCGGCGCCCGCCGCGTGGAACTCGACGAGCTCCTGGCGATCTCCGACGTCGTGTCCCTCCACTGCCCCTACGGGCCGAACACCCATCACCTGATCGGCGCCGAACAACTCGCTGCCATGAAGGACACCGCCTACCTGGTCAACACCGCCCGCGGACCCATCATCGACGAAGCCGCCCTCGCTCTGGCCCTGCGCGAAAAGCAGATCGCCGGCGCCGGACTGGACGTCTTCGAACAAGAACCCAAGGTCCACCCCTGGCTCCTCGAGTTGGAAAACGTTGCCCTCGTCCCGCACCTCGGCTCCGCAACCGTCGAAACCCGCACCGCCATGGCAGTCCTCGCCGCAAGCAACACCCTCGCCGTCCTGGGCGGCGAACAACCACCAACACCCATCAACGGCTAACTCCGCCACCCACGACGGCGGACGCGCGCCCCACCGGCACGCGTCCGCCGTCGTCGGCATATCCGCAGCGGTAACTATAGGTCTTGCAGCCGGTAACTATAGGTCTTGGAGGGCAGAGGGGCTAGTCTGATAGAAATGCTCGGGAGTCTAGCGATCCTCGGGCAGCCGGCTAAGCAAAGGCCACAGGACATGGGCTTCGACCGCAACGAACCAGAGCAGAGTCGGGGGCTCCAAGAAGTACTGACAGCAGGACGCATCAGTACAGAGTCGTTATGGCTCCACTACGTAAGCATCGGCGGAATGCTGGGGGTAGTGGAAGTCGAAGCCTACGTGAAGGGCTTGTTGTCCGTGCCGACCTTCCAGCGGGACGTCCTTGCGGCGGCCGCCAACGAACTATCGGATGGCCCCTTCGCGCTTCGCGCTCCCTTTGCCACCGATTTCGACCCACCGGCTGCGACTCCGGTTCTCCCCTGACCCCGCATCTTCACACGCAGAACATCACCCCGCAATGAGCCTGCAACATGGATGCGGGAGGCTGGCTTCATAGCCAAAGAAGCCAGCTGAGGGGAGCGACCATGGGCATCGCACATACAGACCTGTTCCAAGCATTGAAGACTCAAGCCAGTTTGGCCCAGGCCTTCGGCACGCTGCCGGGCAGCGATGAGGAACCGCATCCGCTGACCGAGGGCGAACACATCGAGGCCTGGCACAACGGCCGGCTTTACCACCGCGGAACCGTGGTCAAGACGATTTCCGGAACCGGGTTGTTCTGGCTCCAGGACGACGGCGGCAACCGGCGGCTCCTGGACGTGGAATCGCTGGACATCGTCCGCGATGGGCTGCCTCCCGCACCTGCGCCGGCTGCGGAACCTGCCGCCGTCGCAACGGTTACGCCGCTTTCGCTGTATCCGATCTTCCAGGACGGCACCCAAGCCATCGCCTGATGGGCCACAAAGAAACCCCCGGAACCGCGTGGTTCCGGGGGTTTTCCACTCTTCGCTAAAAGAGTGGGCCCTGTGGGGCTCGAACCCACGACCCACGGATTAAAAGTCCGATGCTCTACCAACTGAGCTAAAGGCCCTCCAGCTGTAGAAACAGCCATGAATACTGTACCTCACTGTTTGCGGGGCAGCAGAACGCAGGAACCCGCGTGCGGCTACGACCCCCTTTGGGCAGCTCACGACGGCGGAGCGCCGCCACAGCGGCGTGTCGGCCGGCCGACGGCGGCAAAGTGGGTCGTGACGGCACGCCCCAAGAAGGCGTTCCGGCCGGGACAACCGTTACTCGACCCCGTCAGGGCACAGGAGTACGGTGAACACATGAGCGAACAGCCAGGATCACGTGCGTACGGCGGAGCAAACCGGCACCATAAGCCGAAGCCCTTCGCCCCCATAGACTTTGAGCCGTTTGCGGGCGGCGCGGACCCGGCCAGGGTCTCGGAGGCTGCCCACCTGGCGGCCCAGGCACTGGTCCGTCGGGGCAGGGACAGCGATGATCCCACGGTCACCCGTCGCCTGGTGAAGCTCGCTGACGAACAAGGCCTGGACGCCATCGCCGAGATGTGGGCCGAGAGCCCTGCCCGCTCACTGCCCGGCGCACTGTGGCGGCTCTACGCACTCCGCGCAGCCACCATCCAGAACCCGGAGCGGATCTCCGTCTACTTCCGCGCAGGCCGCGACACCGCCCAGGTCTCCAACGTGGTGGCAGGAGCCGCCGAGCCACCGGGCGCCGACGAGATGAAGACCATGGCGGACGCCATCCTCTCAGGCGCTTTCGACGGCGATTTCGACGTCGCCCTGGAACGTTCGGCGGCATTTTGCCGGGTTGTGGCACTCGGCCAGGCAACACTCGCCGACGGCGCCGAACACGCCAACGAGGGCCACGCCAGCAAGCTCACCCGGAACTCGCACCAGCTGGTGAAAACCGCCGAAGACCTTGAGCATGCCGCGAACGCGTGGCGCCTGGGCGAGTTGGACTAACCCTCCGGACCCACCCAAACGCAGGCAGTAGAAGGCCGGAAGTTACCCACTTCCGGCCTTTACTGTCAATGTTGACTTAGCTTCCACGACGTAGAACACTGAAACTGGTGTCGAACCGCGAAACCCCCGGGCTTCAACTTATAGCCGCTTCGAGCGGCCTACCGCCGAGAGGCGTATCCGGTTCGGCACCATTTTTATGCCCTACTTCAGGGTGATGGTCGTTTCGGCCTGTTCCTTCTTGTCGTGGTCGAGCTTGCCGTCGGCACCCTGCGGCGTCAGCGTTGCCTTCACTTCCGCTTCCTTGCCTGCGGTGTAGGCGAAGTTTTCGGCGATGTTGAAGGACTCACCCGGGCCCAGCTTGAAGGGAGCCTCCTCCTTGAGCTTGGTTCCGCGGCTGGTGAGCCCGTGCTTTTCGAACTGGTCGCTGCTGGAGTCGGAGGGCATGCCGCCGAGGTACTTCCAGTCCGTGTACTTTGCGCTCGGCGAGACCAAGGAGTGGCTCAGCGGGATCTCAGCGGACGAAGTGTTGGTCACCACGTAGTTCAGGTACACCACGGGATCGCCCTTCTTGAGCAGGTTTTCCTTTGTTTCCTTGTCCACGAACATGCTGTCCTTGCTGGCAACGTCGGTAGCCACCTGGAAGATGTCCACGTTGAAGCTCTCGCCCTTGATGCTGCCCAGCTTCTGGCCGGCATCAGTGATGGGCAGGGCCCAGGATGCGGCTTTGTAAGCGCCCGAGGAGCTGCCTGCCTTCCCGGATTCGGATGCCGAGGAGGACGACGACGGCGAGGCTGACGAAGAAGCCGACGCAGAGGAGGACGGCGACGACTCGGAACCGGCCGCCGTCGTGCTTTCGTTGGAACCGCAGGCAGTCAGCGCGAGCAGGCCGGCGAGCGCAACACCGGTGAACTTCACTACATTGTTGATACGCACAATTCCCCCATTGAGTTGATTTATTGAATGGCGCCCCTAGCCTTTCATAAAAGTAAGTGGGCTTTCCATGGGGAGAACTTCCCACGTTCGCCCCGTCCTGCCGTCGACCGGCCTGCCGCTGCCGGTAAAGTTGTGACGGAAAGGGCAGCATCACGTCGAGCAGCCCACTCCCCATCCGCCCCGAACCGGAAGCGTCATGAAGCTGCGTCTTTTTCCCCAAGAGCCTGCCGGCCTTGCCCTGCTCGCGCAGATGGCCGGCGTGATCGTGGCTGCCACCGGGACGCTGTCCGAAATCCTCGGCGCTCCGGCCAGCGAACATCAACGGCTCAGCGAGGAACTGCACGAGCACGAGTCGAAGTCCCTGGACCTGCACTTTGCCCTCCTGACACACATGCGCACGAGCTTCGTCAATCCGCTCCCCCGCGAAGACATGTACACGCTGTCCCGGTTCCTGAACGAGGCCATGGAAAAGCTGGATGCGGCAGGCGAACTGGTGGCCCTGTACAAACTGGACCGCCTGCCTAAGCGCGCCGCGGACCAGTTGGAGATCATCAGCCGCCAAGCCGAGCTCACCGTCGATGCCATGCGCAAGCTTGAGGACCTCGACGAGCTCGAGGACTACTGGATCGAGATACTGCGGCTCGCCAAACGCGCGGAGCGGACGCACCGCATATGGGTGGCGGAGATGCTGCAGGACATGAAGTCCGCACAGTACGCCCGGAACAGGGACATCGCCAACCAATTGGTGGAGGTCACCAAGGACATGCGCAGGATCGCCACCCAGGTAGGCAGCATCATCGTCAAGGAATCCTGACGTGACCACTGCCGTCCTGGTCCTGGTGGTGGGGTTGGCCGCGGGATTCGCGTTCCTCAACGGTTTCCGCGATGTCTCCAACGCCGTCGCGCTGTCCACGCGGACCCGCGCCCTGACGCCCTCTGTTGCCGTACTACTGGCGGTCATCTTCAACTTTGTTGGTGCGATGCTGAGCGGCGGCTTCGTGCTTGCCTTCACGCAATCGTGGATCACGCTGCCCTCCGGGACGGGCGGGCTGACCATGCTTGCCTCCGCCCTGTCTGCTGCGATCCTGTGGGGCGTGTACTCGTGGTGGCGGGGCATACCGCTTTCTTCCACCAACTCCCTCATGGGCGGGCTGATCGGGGCAGGCGGTGCAAGCGTCCTGGTAGGCGGCAACTTTGTGGACGGCGTGGATTCGGTCCTGCTGACCCAGGTGGTCCTGCCTTTGGTGGTCTCCCCGGTGGTGGCTTTCGTCGCAGCGTACTTGCTGGTCTGGCCCGTCACGTGGGCTGCGCGGTATGCCCAGCCGGACGTCATCAACCGGCGTTTCCGCCGGGCCCAGGCAGTGTCCTCGGCGGCGGTTGCGTTCGGGCACGGCCTGCAGGACGGCCAACGCACGACGGCGGTGCTCCTCCTGGCGCTGGTGGCGGCCGGACTGGAATCAGGGGGAAGCGTACCTTTCTGGATCCTCCTGCTCACCGCCGTCATGTTGACCGCGGGGACGCTTTTTGGGGGCTGGCGTATTTCGCACAACCTCGGGTACAGGATGATCCGGATCGATCCGTTACGCGGCTTCGTTGCCCAGACACTGACGTCGGTGATGCTGTTCGTGGGCGCGATCGGCCTGCAGTTCCCGCTCTCCACCACCCACACGTTGACGGCGTCCGCGCTGGGTGCGGGCACCAATCAACGGTTCCATGTGACCAACCGCCGGCTGGTCCGGAGGATTCTCCTGTTCTGGGTGCTCACGCCGGTGGTGACGGCCGCCGTCGCTTTCGTCCTGGAACTGGCGCTGTCCCCCCTCGCGACCCTGCCCAACTAATACGAAAGTAGGGGTGGGTTAGGCTGCGGTGACCGGGGTGATCGTG
>NZ_JAPDNV010000020.1:0-70915 GCF_026013155.1 Paenarthrobacter sp. PAE-2
TGCCCCTTCTCATCGCGGCGTGGATCATTGCCAAACGCCGGTGCCAGTGGGACTCGGTGGAAGCGACGACGTTCAGCGCCGGAGGATTCACCGGACTCCGCTGGAACCGCCCGGATGGGAGCGAACGGCAGGTGCTTCTTGAAGCCGTCCTGCCTGTGGACGGGCGGAACCCTGTCCAGGTTCACTACGACACCTGCCATCCCGCCCGCTGGTCCCTGACCCCTCCCCGGCCCGACCGGACCGTCCTGCTCCTGGGGCTGGTTCTCACTGCCGTTGGTTTGTTGAGCACGATTGGCGGCTTTGTGCTGCTGTTCTTCTAGATTTCGGAGAGCCTGCCGACGCCCGCTCGCATGTGGGGTGGTCGACCGGTACCGGCGAGTCGCATAATCGGTCCATGGGTGAGCGGCTGACCGTGGAACTGGAGGATATCGGGAGTACGTCCTGGTGGGCCGGGATCCTGACGGTCCTGACATCGCAGTACGGCAGCAGACTCCTCCGCTTTGTGGCCCGGTCCAATGGACGCTCCCTTTATACAAGCGACACGTTCACCTCACCGCGCTCCTACCGGGATGGTCCGCCGGAGGAGACATACTCGCCCGGCATGCGACAAGCCCTGGACCGGCTCCTCGAAGACCTCGCAAGGGACGGCTGGGAGCAAACAGGCAAAGGAGAGCATCCGTGGTCTTTCGTCTTCGAGCGGGGCCTGTGACGAAGACTGGTGACGCAGCCGAGGGCTTCCTCCCGCGGTGGATCATCATGGTGGCGGCAGGGGAAGCACTCGGATTCCTGATTCCAGCGAGCATGGGCGCTTGGCTGGGGTTGGCCGGGGCCCCGGATCCCGTGGTTTACCCGGCCATGATCGCCGCCGGCGCCTGTGAGGGTGCCTTGCTGGGGTACGGGCAGTGGCTGGGCTTCGGCCGCAGGGTGGTTTCGCGGGTTCCTTGGATCGTGGCCACCTCCGCCGGCGCCGCTGTTGCGTGGTCCCTTGGCATGCTCCCGGGCATCCAAGGGGGCTTGGACATCTCCTCGCCGCCACCCCTCGCTCTGGTCATCGGTGGTGCAATGCTGTTGCTGGTGACAATTCCATCGCTGCAGTGGCTGGTTCTGCGCCGCGCCGGATCGCAAACCTTGCGCTGGATCCCGGTGAACGCCGGCGCCTGGGCAGCAGGCCTCCTCTGGACAATCGCACCATCGCCGATCGTGGATGAGCGTACGCCCGCCCCGGTCATGATCTCCGTGTACGCAGTGGCCGGGCTCCTCATGGCGGTCACCGTCGCAGCACTCACCGGACCAACGGCACGACGAATCGCGACAGGCCTGGCGCGGTAGAGTAGTGCCGCCTTGTCGAGGGCAATGGACACGCGCGCGGCGCCGACCTCGCTTAAACGCCGACCTCGCTTAAACGAAACCGGCTGCACCGTTGCCGTATGGCAAGTGTGCAGCCGGTTTGCATTCAAGGTCCTGCTTAGTCGAGCAGCAGCGCCGGTTCTTCCAGGATCGCCGCGACGTCAGCCATGAAGCGGGCCGACAAATCGCCGTCCACAACGCGGTGGTCGAACGAACCGCCCAGAGTGGTGATCCAGCGGGGGATCACCTCACCGTCCAGTACCCACGGCTTCTGCTTGATGGTTCCGAAAGCAATGATGGCAACCTCGCCGGGGTTGATGATCGGGGTTCCCGTATCAATACCCAGCGCGCCGATGTTGGTGATGGTCAGGCTTCCGCCCTGCATTTCCGCTGGCTGGGTCTTGCCGGCACGGGCTTTGGTGGCCAGTTCGTTGAGCGCCAAGGCCAGTTCCTTGAGGGAGAGGTCCTGGGCGTCCTTGATGTTGGGCACCATGAGACCCCTGGGAGTCGCAGCAGCGATGCCCAGGTTCATGAAGTGCTTGATCTGGATCTCGGCGCCGCCCTTGCCGTCTGCGTTCTCAACCCATGCCGCGTTAACGCTCGGGTTCCGGGCCGCTGCCCAGATGACGGCCTTGGCCAGGATGAGCAGCGGTGAAACCTTGATGCCCTCGAAGTCGCGGGAGGCCTTGAGCCGCTTCACGAACTCCATGGTCCGGCTGGCGTCGACGTCCACAAAAATGCTCACATGCGGGGCAGAGAACGCTGAGTCCACCATCGCTTTGGCGGTTGCCTTGCGTACGCCCTTGACGGGCACGCGTTCGATTCTCTGCTCCTGCGGCTTCTTCGAGGCGCCCCAGAACGAATCGGCACCATCCAGCTCGGCATCGCGCTGTGCCTGGTAGCTGACCAAATCCTCTCTGGTCACTTCCCCGCGCTGGCCGGTGGCCACGACGTCGGCAAGGTCAATCCCAAGATCACGGGCGAATTTACGGACCGGCGGCTTCGCCAAGACCCTGTTGACCAGCCCCGTGATGGTTCCGCCGATCACGGCACCGCGCGAGGCAGCCGTCGGGGTTGTTCCCTGGACCGGAGCCGCTTGTTGGGAGGCCGGAGCAGCGGAAGGCACGACGGCGGGGGCCGGGTGCGGCCGCTGCGGTACCGACGGTACGGCTGCTTGGACGGCGAGGGCAGCCTGGTGGTCCTGGACGGTTCCTTCCGGGCTCTCCGCGACGGGAACAGCCGCCGTTGCCGGACGCTTGCGGGGACGACGCTTGACGGCGTCCGCCTTCGGTCCGGAGCCAACCAAGGGGCCGCCGGCCGGCGCATCACCGCTGTCCGCCGGAAGCTTCCCATACATGGGTCCGGCGTCCTGTACCGCGGACTGACCTGCGGATGGCTGGGCCTGGTTCGTTGAGGAGGCCGTTTCCCCACCCGCAGCAGGGGCTTGGGGTTGGGGAACTGCTTCGCCGGGTTGGCCCTCGGAGACGGCCACGATGGGGGTCCCGACCTCCACGGTGATCCCTTCTTCCACCAAGAGCTCGGTGACCGTGCCGGCGTATGGAGAAGGCAGCTCAACGAGGGACTTGGCCGTCTCGATCTCGCAAAGGACATCGTTGATTGCCACAGTGTCGCCCGGCTTAACCTTCCACGCCACGACCTCGGCCTCGGTGAGGCCCTCGCCAACGTCCGGCAGGTTGAATTTCTTTACAGTCACAGTGGTCCTCGGTTTCCGTGCGCCCTCAGGAGGGGCTGGATCAGTGCAGGGTTAGTAGGCCAGGGAGCGGTCGAGCGCCTCGAGGATCTTGTCGATGTCCGGCAAGTAGTCCTCCTCAACCTTCGCCACCGGGTAGGGCATGTGGAATCCGCCCACGCGAATCACCGGGGCCTCCAGGTGCAGGAACGCCCGCTCGCTGATGCGGGCAGCGATCTCCCCGCCAATCCCGCCGAACGTCGGGGCTTCATGGGCCACGATGAGCCGGCCGGTCTTCTTGACGGAAGCCTCCACCGTGTCAAAGTCCACCGGGGAAATCGAACGCAGGTCCACTACCTCGATGCTTCGGCCATCCTCGGCTGCGGCGTTGGCGGCAGCCAGGGCAACGGGGACCAAGGGCCCGTACGCAACAATCGTGGCGTCCGTTCCCTCCCGGACTACGTGGGCTTTGAAGGGGTCCTCCGACAGTCCGGCATCCTCCACATCAACGTCACCCTTGAGCCAGTAGCGGCGCTTCGGCTCGAAGAAAATCACCGGGTCCTGGCATTGGATCGCCTTCTGGATCATCCAGTAGGCGTCGTGCGGGTTGGACGGTGTAATGATCCGCAGGCCTGCAGTGTGCGCAAACAACGCTTCCGGAGACTCGGAGTGGTGCTCAATCGACCCGATTCCTCCGCCGTACGGGATCCGGATAACCACGGGCACCCTCAGCTTTCCCAAGCTGCGGGAATGGATCTTGGCCAACTGCGTGGTGATCTGGTTGAAGGCCGGGAAGACAAAGCCATCGAACTGGATCTCACACACCGGTGAGTAGCCGCGGAGTGCAAGTCCAATAGCTGTGCCCACGATTCCGGACTCGGCAAGCGGGCTGTCCACCACACGATCCTCGCCGAATTCCTTGATGAGGCCGTCGGTAACCCGGTAGACGCCGCCCAGGTGTCCGATGTCCTCTCCCATGAGCAAGGACTTCGGATTGCTCTTCAGCGATGCGCGGAGGCCTTCGTTGATGGCCTTGGCGATGGTCATTGTTGCCATCAGTTGGATGCCTCCTCTTCGCTTTCAAACCCTGCCGAATACTCTTCGAACCACGCCAGTTCCTCCGCGATCAGCGGGTGCTGCTCTGCGTAGACATTGGCGAAGGCATCCCGGATATCCGGAACCTCGAGGCCGTGGGTGGTGCTGCGGACGTACTTGGCGAGTTCGTCGCCGTCGGCCTTGACCTGTTCGAAGAAGGCGTCATCCGCGAGCCCTTCCGCGCGGAGGTACTTCTCCAGCCGCTCCAGCGGGTCCTTCTCCCGCCAGGCTGCTTCTTCCGCGGATTCCCGGTATTTGGTGGGATCGTCAGCGGTGGTGTGAGCGCCGACCCGATAGGTGTAGGCCTCGATCAGCACGGGGCCCCGGCCCTCTCTTGCGTGTTCCAGCGCCCATTCAGTAACAGCGTGGACCGCAATCACGTCATTGCCGTCAACGCGTATGCCCGGGAAGCCGTATCCCTTGGCACGGTTGGCGAGGGGAACTTTGGTCTGCACTTCAGTGGGCACCGAGATGGCCCAGTGGTTGTTTTGGCAGAAGAACACCACCGGGGCGTTGTAGGAGGCTGCAAAAACCATGGATTCGTGGACGTCGCCCTCGGAGCTGGCGCCGTCACCGAAGTAGGCGATGACTGCCGCTTTGGGATCAGCCGACTCCTGCGCTGCCTTCTGGTCCCGCTGGATGCCCATGGCGTAGCCAACGGCATGCAGGGTCTGGGCGGCCAGAACCAAGGTGTAGAGGTGGAAGTTGTTTTCGCGGGGATCCCAACCTCCATTGGAGACACCGCGGAACTGCCTGAGCAGCTCGGAGAGATCGACATTCCGGACCAGCGCGACACCGTGTTCGCGGTACGTGGGAAAGATGTAGTCCTGCGGCTGGCTCGCATGGCCCGAGCCGATCTGGGCAGCTTCCTGGCCCGTGAGCGGAACCCACAAAGCCAATTCACCTTGCCGTTGGAGGGCGGTGGCTTCCTGGTCGAAACGACGGATCCGTGCCATGTCTGTGTAGAAGACGCGAAGCTTTTCCGGATCGATCCGCTTGGCGTAGTCCGAGAAGATGGAATCGGTGCCGAGCTGTCCGTCCGGGCCCAACAGCTGGACCATGTCCACAGCTTCTTCCGGCGCGACTGCCGCCGACGCCGCCGCCAGAGTCTGGTCAGCCCCGGAGGGCAGTTGTGTCGAGCCCATACAGTCTCCTTGCTAGCCCCCGCCGTTCGCAGTGGCAATTCTGTCGCTGGGATATATGCCCATTCAGGAATGCATTCCTGAATGGGCATATATTTTGGCTTTCGGTCCTTACTTTATAGGCAGTAGGTAGCGGTGGGACATTCGTTAACCGCTAGGAACCCTCCGGCGCCTTTGTATAACCTGCACAGAGCTGGAGGAATCTGCTGTTCGCTTCAACCTCGCCAATGCTTACCCGGACGCCCTCGTCTCCGAAAGCGCGCACGGACAACGCCTGTTCCGCAGCCAAGGCCGCAAACTCGCCACTGTTCGAGCCCAGGTTCAGCCACACGAAGTTCCCTTGGGCATCCGGAACGAACCATCCGAGCTCCCTGAGCCCGTTGACAACGCGTTCACGTTCATCGACGAGGCTTTGTACCCTTTCCACAACCTGGTCGAAATTCTCCAAGGACGTGACCGCAGCGCGTTCCGCAATTTGCGAGACAGCAAAGGGAGTCGCCGTGACGCGCAGGTGTTGCGTCAGCAGCGGACCGGAAACGCTGTACCCGACGCGCAGACCGGCCAAACCGTGAGCCTTGGAGAACGTCCTCAGCACCACCACATTCGGGTATTTTCGGTAAAGCTTGATGCCGTCGACAGCTTCGGGGTCCCTGACGAACTCCTGATACGCCTCGTCGATGACCACCACGACGTTCGGCGGGACGGACTTGATGAATTGTTCCGTTTCCTCGGCGGTGAGGATCGGTCCCGTGGGATTGTTCGGCGTGCAGAGCAGAATGACTTTCGTGCGGACAGTAACAGCAGCAGCCATTGTCTCCAGGTCATGCCGCCCGTCCTTCAGCAAAGGGATCTGGACGCTGGCCGCTCCCGCGAGGCCAACACAGATGGGGTAGGCCTCAAAGGAGCGCCAAGCGTAGATCACTTCATCAGGCTTGCCATCGTCGTTTTGACCGGCGAAGGTGGCGAGGATCTGGTTGAGGGCGCCAAGACTGCCTGCCCCTGTGACGACGTCGTCAGCGGGTATGTCGAGGAATTTCGCCAATGCATTGCGCAGCTTGGTGGCCAGCGGATCCGGGTAGCGGTTGATGTCCGACTGGTCCGCGATTGCCTGCAACACTGCAGGAATTGGGGGCAGCGGGTTTTCATTGGACGACAATTTGTAGCTGGTGAGGCCCTCAATCGCGGCAGGAGGTTTACCCGCCGCGTATTTGGGAAGCCTGTCCACGACCGGTCGAGGGAGTACGCCCTCCGGTACGTTGTCAGAATTAGTCATGGCTTCAAGCCTACTTGCAGGTCATCGACGGTGAAGCGCGATAGGCATTCGTTATTTATTGCCCGCAGCAGTGTCAACACAACGCGGTATGGAAGCATTAGGTGCATGGGTTCCTTCATTGTTCGAGTCATCATCAACGGACTGGCCCTGTGGGTTGCCAGTTGGCTTTTGACAGGCCTGGAGATTTCGACGGCAGCAACGGAGAAGGCGGCAGCAAATGCCGGACTTACCAATAGTGCCGACACGGTGGGAATCGTCCTCGCTTACCTCTTCATAGGACTGATTTTCGGCGTTGTGAATGCCGTGGTCAGGCCGTTGGTCAAGCTCCTGTCCCTCCCGGTGACGATCCTGACTCTCGGTCTCTTCACGATCGTGATCAACGCGGCGATGCTTTACCTCACCGCATGGCTCAGCAGTTTTACGCCGGTGCATCTGACCATCGATTCCTTCTTCTGGACAGCTATCCTCGCCTCGATCATCATCAGCGTGGTGAGCTTGGTTGCCGGTTTGATCCCCGGAACCCGCAACCGATAGAGCATTTCAGGGAAGGCCTATCGAGGCCCGGATCCGGATCTTGCCTCCGGGAGATGCGGGATCCGCAGGGCTGACCGTCCGTCAGGGGCAGGAACGGCCACCGGCGCGGGAGCCCGGACCAGCTTGAACCTGGAGACGGCCGCACCTGCACCGGAGCCAACTGCACCGGCAAATACAGCAGTAGACGCCACCAAGGACGGGTCTTGACTGGCGCCTGCCAACTCGGCGCCTTCCGCATAATTGTCCAGGTCATGCCCCGGACCCAAGCCGGGGTCCTCTCCCTCAGGCACCCCAACGGGCTTTGTGAGCGTCACCGTAGTTCTGTCCCTTGTCTCGGGGTTCGCCTTCCCTTCGCTGCCCGGCACCCAATCCTGGGCGTGCTCGAAGTGAAGCACCGTGATTCCCGGCTCGGGAATTATCTCCCCTGTGGGTGAGCCGGCCGTCAGCACGTACTTGAGGTCGAACTCCGCAAGGAATGCTTTGTTCTGGCTGAGGTTCATGGCATGGACTCCACCCTGGCTGTGACCGACGGCTACAACGTCGTCTCCGCGTGATGCTCCCGCTTCCCGAAGGGCCTCGGCAATGGCCGGCACCACGTATTGGGAGTCATACCCTATGGCCTCAGCAATGCCTGCCTCATCCAGCGGGTTGGCCCCACCCATGTTCTCTTGTTCGGGCTCGGTGCCTGGAATCATCACCATCCACGACGGCGCGCCACCGTTGTCCGTCCGGATGACCTCGATTTCGCCGTCCCCACGGGCGTGAATCTCCTGAATCCGTCGGAGCGCCCACGCCATGGACGGATCCACGGACAGCGTCTCCTGGCTAACCGGCTCAATGCCGACAGTCCTGGGCTGCAGAGCTGGAAACATCTTGGGATTCAAGGTCTCGCGCACCGATTCCCTGGCGGTATGCCCCTCGGGAACGACCCTGTTGACTATCTCCTCCGTCACGTCGCGCCCCAACGGCCAGGACCACGTAAATTCGTCGATGCCGACGAAATGGGGCCGTGCCTGCCGTTGTTCCGCGGCTTCGTAGTCGCAGGCGCTGGCACGGACGTCGGCGCTGACTTCCACCAGTTGGCGGCGTACCCGTCCGACGTGCTGCCGGCCGGCTGCCACAGCATCCACGGCAGCGGAGCCGGTGGAAAGTGAATCGTAGAGATACGGCTCCAGCGCTTCTTGGATCCGCTGCGTTTCGTCCTCGATGCCGATCAGCTGTTGCACCAGTCCGTCCATGACCGCGACGCCGCTCAGAAGTTCTTCGAGCTGAAAAGAGATACCTCCGATTCCACCCCTGATTTTGAGGTATCCATCCTGGGCCGGAGGAGTTGGCTGCGGTGCTGAACCGGCGCCGACAGGTGCTGCGTCCGCCACTACTGATCCGCTTTCCGGGAGACACTGGCGCTTTGGGAGTGGCGAAGGATGGCAGCGGCAGCTGCCTCCAGGGACTCCCGCGCACGCTGGAGCTCCGAGGCATGAACTGCCACGGTTACCCTGTAGGCGCGCCCCGCCGGTGATTGCCAGTCTTCCAACTGGGCCCGGCGCAGGGCGGCAAGTACAGTATCAGCCTGATCCACGCACGCGTTGGCCCGCCAAGCGAGCCTCTGGACTTCATGGCCGCGCGACGCGCACTCCAAGGGATCAAAGGCAGGCGGGGTGGCAGGAGGCATCAAGCCGACGCTCATAGTCCGTTACTCCATTTTGTTGTGGTGGTGATCTGTGGACTTGACGCTACGGAGCCGCTGCGGGGGTCCGGAAGCGGAAACAAGGGCTATGTGGAAAACGCCGTGGGCTTCCACAGAGGCGGTGTCACCAACTCGGGACCTCCCGCAGAACATGAAAGAATGGGCACCATGGCTGAATCCCCCCGCGTGTCCCTCGCTTCCGAACCCCTCGCCCTTGGTGCCCTTGATGGCCGCTACCGTGCCGCCGTCGCGCCCCTCGTCGATTACCTGTCCGAGGCGGCCCTGAACCGCGACCGCGTTCACGTCGAAGTTGAGTGGCTCATCCACCTCACCAGCCAGTCGGTACTCCCCGGCGCCGGACCCCTCTCCGACGAGCAGGTAGCCAAGCTCCGGGCCATCGTCACCGGTTTCAATGCCGCATCCGTCAACGAGCTGGCAGAGATCGAAGCCGTTACCGTGCACGACGTCAAGGCGGTCGAGTACTACATTGGCCGGCGCCTTCCCGAAATCGGGATTGAAAACCTTACCGCGATGGTGCACTTCGGTTGCACGTCCGAGGACATCAACAACCTCTCCTACGCCGTAGGCATCAAGGGTGCCGTGGAGGACGTCTGGCTTCCCAATGCCAAGGCTCTGGTGGAGCAGATCCAAGCCATGGCGGAAGCGAACCGTGAGGTTCCCATGCTGTCCCGCACGCATGGCCAGCCTGCCACGCCGACCACCCTCGGCAAGGAACTGGCCGTCATAGCGCACCGCCTGAACCGCCAGCTTGAGCGGATCGCCAAGACCCACTACCTGGGCAAGATCAACGGCGCCACGGGCACGTACGCTGCGCACGTCGCCTCCGTGCCCGGTGCTGACTGGGAAGCAGTCGCGAAGTCGTTCGTGGAGGGCCTGGGACTCACCTGGAACCCCTTGACCACGCAGATCGAAAGCCACGACTGGCAGGCCGAGCTCTACGCGGATATTGCACGCTTCAACCGCATTCTCCACAACGTCTGCACGGACATCTGGAGCTACATCTCCATCGGATACTTCCGTCAGATTCCGGTTGCGGGAGCCACCGGCTCTTCAACGATGCCTCACAAGGTCAACCCGATCCGCTTCGAAAACGCAGAGGCGAACTTGGAGATCTCCAACGGCCTCTTTGACACCCTCGGGGCCACCTTGGTGACTTCCCGCTGGCAGCGCGACCTGACCGATTCCTCCTCGCAGCGCAACATCGGCGTCGCTTTCGGCCACTCCCTGCTCGCCATTTCCAACGTAGCCAAGGGCTTGAAGGCGCTTGACGTGGCAGAGGATGTGCTCGCCGCAGACCTGGACACAAACTGGGAAGTCCTGGGCGAAGCGATCCAAATGGTGATGCGAGCAGAAGCCATCGCCGGCGTTGAAGGCATGGAGAACCCGTACGAGCGTCTCAAGGACCTCACCCGCGGCCAGCGCGTGGATGCGGCGCGGATGCAGGAATTTGTTCAGGGCCTGGGTCTCTCCCCCGAGGCCGAAGCCCGTTTGCTGGCCCTCACCCCGGGCAAGTACACGGGTATCGCCAACAAGCTGGTGGATCACCTGAAGTAACTAGCAGTCAGGCGCCGAAGACGGCCGGGCCCGCGCCCCGTCGTCTTCGGTCCTCACGGCACCGAAGACCGACACCGACACGTGAGGAGCGGAGCACCATGAAGCTCCTGTTGATCAGGCACGGACAAACCCCAGGCAACGTGGCAGGCCGGCTGGATACTGCGTTCCCGGGACCAGGGCTGACTGAACTCGGTGAACGGCAGGCCGCTGCGCTTCCCCAGGCCCTCAAGGACGAGTCCCTCGAGGGGCTGTACGTTTCCACCCTCCAGCGGACACAGCGCACAGCAGGAGAACTTGCCAGGAACACCGGCCTGGACCCGGAGATGCTGGATGGCGTTCACGAGATCGAAGCCGGCGCCTTGGAAACGAACACGGACCATGAGTCCCACCTGCGGTACATGGGTACGGTCTTTGCCTGGTCCAGCGGTGATCTGGACCTTCGGATGCCCGGCGCCTACACCGGGCACGACTTCTTTGCCCGGTTCGACGCTTCGGTCGAAAAAGTGCTGGCCAACGGACACTCGACGGCGGCAATCGTCAGTCACGGCGCCGCGATCCGATGCTGGGCCGCTCGCAGGGCCGTGGACATCGACACCAATTTCGCTGAGAGGCATCCCCTGCCCAACACAGGGATCGTTGCGCTCGAAGGCGACCTGAAGACCGGCTGGCGTGTCCTGCACTGGGATCAAATGCCGGTGGGCGGACAGGCACTCGCGGACAGGACCGCCGAGGATCCCACGGGCGAGGCGCTCTAACGCCCGGCTGAGCAAGCCCAAACCAGCTGGCATTAGTCGTTGTTCTGAGCCCTCCTGGCAACCACAAGTGCGAGCTACTTGGGTAGCAGCAGTTCTCCCGGAACTAACGCGGAGGAAACACCGCGGTAACCACTCCTTCCTAGGATTAAGTCGCATCACCACCTCAGCGAAACGCAATAAAGTGAGGCACTCATGCAGACTAATCCCCGGCTCAACATCCGGCAGGTTGCCTGGTCGAACCCCGTTGGCGCCGACCTGCGGGCAGCACAGCAAGCAGAATTGGATGCGCGTTTCGGAAGCACGGACCACGAGCCCGGCCCTCCGCCGTCGGAAGCCGACACCGCAGTGTTCGTGGTGGCGTACGAGAAATGTTCCGGCCAGCCCCTCGGCTGCGGTGGACTCAGGATGCTGGATGACACTACGGCCGAAATCAAGCGGCTGTATGTAGTCCCGTACGCCCGGGGATCGAGGGTTGCCAGCTCCATTCTGGCCGCATTGGAAGCGCAGGCACACTCGAGGGGATTCAGCGTCATCACGGCCGAAGCCGGTTCTGCCCAGTCGGATGGGCGAAGTTTCTATGCAAGTTCCGGTTTTGAAGAGATCCCCAACTTCGGCCCCTACGTCGGCGCGGAGGAATCGCACTGCTATTCCAAACGGATCGACTCCCACAGCGCCTCCCACACGGCCATGGCTTGAGCCGGTGGCCCGGCCCGGCTGCCAAGCCAGACCACGCCCAAAGGAACAGCACAGGCGAACGCAACATCCAGCGTTCGATGCCGCTCTTCGATAATCTCGCTTTATGGAAAAAGCAGACATCACCTTCCGGACCCGCAAATGGGTTCGGCCCGAGGACCTCAACGCCAATGGCACGCTCTTTGGTGGCAGCCTGCTGAAGTGGATCGACGAAGAGGCCGCGATCTACGCCATTCTCCAGCTGGGCAATGGCCGGGCGGTCACCAAGTACATCTCGGAAATCAACTTTGTAAGTTCAGCCGTCCAGGGTGACCTGATCGAAATGGGCCTGACCGCCAAACGCTTCGGCCGGACCTCGCTGACCATGCGTGCCGAAGTGCGCAACATGATCACCCGCCAGAGCATCCTCACTATTGAGGAAATTGTGTTCGTCAACCTGGGACCGGACGGCCGCCCTCAGCCCCACGGCTACACCGAGATCACGTACGACCGCGACCGCATTCCCACCCACCACCTGACCAAGACCCTCGAAGAGGACTGAACCAGCCGCCGTCGAGTGTGAAGACCACTGGCTTAAACGGGTGCCGGCGGCCGCAGGAATGCGGCCGCCGGCCTATGTTTTCCGGCGACGGGAGTGAGTGCCGCCGGAACCTGTGGGGCGCCTCATGGGGGCGCCGGATGACAACGCCGGGTGTCAGCGCCGGTCGAAGGTGAGGCCGCCGGGAACCTGGAACGTTGGCATGAGTTCGAGCATGCCGACGTTGACGTGGCGCGGAGTTTCGATGGCGTAGTCCAGTGCGTTCACGATGTCGTCCGTGGTGAGCGATTCATAGCCTTCGTAGTAGGTCTTCCAGGCTTCTTCCATGGCCTCGGGAGTGCCGCCCATGTTCCGGCCGAAGATCTCGGTTTCCACCCGCCCGGGGCAGATCTCGGTGACGCGGATGCGCTTGCCCACGGTGTCGTTGCGGAGCTGGCGGGAGATCTGGTGCACCGCGGCTTTGGTGGCGTGGTAGACCGTGTGGCCGTAGAAGTTGTACACGCCGGCGATCGAGCTGATGTTGATCACGTGGCCGAGGTCGCGTTCCACCATGCCCGGCAGCACAAGTCGCGTGAGCTGGAGCAGTCCTCGCAGGTTCACGTCCACCAGTTCGTCAATGTCCTGCTCAGATGAGTCCAGGATGTTGCCCGGGCGGGACACCCCGGCGCAGTTGACCAGTACATCCACGTTGAGGCCGCTGACGACGTCGGTGAGCGCGGCCGTGTCGGTCAGGTCCAGCACGTGCGGGACGGCTCCGGTGCGGTCGGCCAGTTCAGCCAGGCGGGCTTCGTTGCGGGCAACCGCGTGGACCGTCAGGCCGCGCTTGGCCAGGCGCTCGGCGATCGCCGCACCCATGCCGGTGGAAGCGCCGGTGACAAGGGCGGTGGTGTAGTCAGAAAAGGACATTGGTTCTCCAAAGGTGGGAAGGGGCGGACGCCGCCGTAGGGGCGACCGCCGAGGGGGCAGGGCCGTTTCCCGGCCCTACCCGGCGGAAAGAGGACTGCGCCTAGGCGTCGCGCAGGGGTTCGTGGGCGCGGTCCTTGACCGTGCTGACGGCGATGAGCGTGCCCAAGGCCGTGACCACTGCGTAGAAGGCCGGCATGTAGATGTTGTTCGTGCTGCTGATCAGCCACGTCATCAGCAGCGGTGCGGTGCCGCCGAACAGTGCCGAGGAAATGTTGTAACCCACGCCGTAGGCGGAGTAGCGGACCCGGGTGGGGAACAGTTCGACCAGCAGGATATGGATGACTGCGGTGTGTCCGGCGAAGATGACGGCCATGATGCAGGCGCCGAGGATGGCCAGGCCCATCTCACCGGTGGCGATCAGTGCGTAGGACGGGATGCCCAGCACTGCCATGCCGATTGCCGAGCCGGCGATGACCTTCTTGCGGCCGAGCCTGTCGGACAGGGCACCCATGAACGGAATCGCGATGCAGATGACCACCAGGCTGCAGGCCGTGACGAGCAGAGCCTCGCCGATGGTGAAGTTCAACTGCTTGCCCTTCAGGAACGTGGGCATGTAGGAGAAGAGGACGTAGTAGCCGGAGCCGTTCATCAGCGGAATGAAGAGGGCCAACAGCATGGCGCGGCGGTGGACCGGGCTGGCGAGGGCTTCCTTGAGGGGGTTCTTGGACAGACCGCCCTCTTCCTTGAGCTTTTCGAAGTTGGGGGTGTCGTTGATGGCCTTGCGGATGTACCAGCCGATGATGCCCATGGGGATGGCGACAAGGAACGGGATTCGCCACGCGAAGGAACCAAAGCCGCCGCCGTCGATGGCTGCCTGGGTAAGCCACGGCGACATTGCGTAGGCAACCAGGGTGCCGGTGAGGAGTGCGGCGAATGAGGCGATCTGGGCGTATGACGTGATGACGCCGCGCTTGCCTTCAGGAGCGTGCTCAGCGAGGAAGGTCATGGCGCCGGCAGCTTCGCCGCCCACGGAGAAGCCCTGCACCAGGCGCAACAGCACCAACAAGATGGGCGCAGCGATGCCGATCGCTGCATACGGCGGCAGCAACCCAATACCGGCCGTGGCCACGCTGATCAGCATGATCACAAAGACAAGCAGCTTTTGCCTGCCGATCCTGTCCCCGAGGTAGCCGCAAACAATCGCGCCGAGCGGCCGGACGAAGAAGGACACGGCGTAGCCGGCGAACACGAACAACAGCGCATTGTCCGGGTTTCCGGGGGCGAGGAATACCAGGGCCAGTGTTCTCGCCATGAAGGCGAAAATGCCGTTGTCGTACAGTTCCACGAAGATGCCAACACAGCCTGCGGTGACAACCTTGCGGGTTTGGCGGCTGGTGAGCCGCTCACGCTGCCCGGGGGCAGCATTGGTGCTTGCGGTCATGACTTTTCCTTACTGAAATGAGCGTAGCAACGCCTTTGGGGTATTACGACAGGTTCTTTAGCTGCATGCCGCAACTGGTAGGTCCTGCCATTGGGGACGGCATCCGATGCCAAGGAGTCCGAAGACGGTGTTGACGGATTCGCGGAGGGTTTCCAGCTGTGCCCGCGAGCGTCGATGGGCGGCAGTTGCCTCCGCCACTGTGGTTTTCCGGAAGTGGACCTTGTCCCCCGGACGCGCCTGGGCCAGGACATCCAGTCCGGCGCTGGTGACCACGGCGAGCACTGGATACCCGGCGGTCACGCCGCGCCCCCGGTGCAGTACCAGCAGTTCCTCCCGTGAAGGAACCTCGACGGCGCCAACCGGCACACCGCGGGAAAGCACCTCGCTGTTGGAGGTTCTTTCGGGAAGTTCCCCGCCAAGCCGCAGGCCGATGTGGTTGCTGCGTCCGCTGACGGTGTACTCGGAGGAGAAGAGCAGTTCGCCGGATTCACCGAACTCGGCAACGTCCGGCCCGTCGGTCACCTCGACCGCCAAGTCTGATCCCATGCCGGGCTTTTCAAGACCCAACCTGAAGAGGGGAAGGTCGAAGTAGGGTTGGCGGATGGGGCGTACGCTCCGCCGGGCAGCCAGGCTGCTCCCCTCTTTCAACTGCAGGCCGAAACCGACCACGGTATCCGGTGCCGCGCTCCCGAGCAGGGTTTCCGCCTCGACCGAGCCGTGGATCGCCATGTACGCCCGGAGGCCCCGATGGATTCCGCGGATGGAAACCGATTCGCCGGCGAGGACCGAGACGGGTTCCCATTGGCTCGCGGGTCGGCCGCCGACGGTCAGTGTCAGGGGTGCGCCCGTGACGGCGATCAACAGATCCGTGGTGGCCCGCATGCGGAAGTCCAATGCGGTGATCTCGATCAACGGAGCGTTATCAAGGTTTCCGGCCAGAATGTTGGCAGCACGGGCCGAGTACTGGTCCAAAGCGCCGTTGACCGGCAGGCCATAGCGGGGACCGCGTGTCCGGCCGAGGTCCGTGACAACGGAATTGCCCGGTTGCTGGATGAGAATCTCACCGCTCATGGCTGTGCCTCCCGTGCCAGCGGTTGCAGTTCCTGGCCGGCAAGGAGGGAAAACTCCTCGATGCCGATGCGGCGAAAGCGCAAGACGTCGCCAGGGGTGTAGGGAACCAGGGGCTCACGGCGGATGTTGAGGACTGACAGAGGAGTTTGGCCGATGACGCACCAGCCGCCAGGGGCGACCGCTGGAGCGATGACCGCTTGACGGCCGGCAACTGAGACAGCGCCTGCAGGTACGCTCAGCCGGGGATCCTTCAAACGGGGAACCGGCTTAGGGAAAGCCGGGCCGTCCATCATGGGGGAACCTGCGGGCGCTCCCAAGCAGCGGATGGTGTAGGTCTTTTCGGTGTGGAGCCTGATGACGTCCTCCGTGGAGATGCCCTGATGCTCGGCAACCTTCTCCAGGTCCGGGCCGAACTCACCGCCGTAAACCACGGGAACATCGAATTCCCGCGGGGCCGCAGTGGACCCGGCAGCGCGTGCCAGTTCCCCCAGGCCGAGCCTGACGAAGGCGCGCATCTGCCCAGCGGATACCAACACGGGATCGAACTCCACCAGGACGGAATCATAGGTGGGCACGGCGGCACGCAGCCCTTCCGCTCCGCAGTCTTCCAGCCAGTCAGCGAGGCGGTGGACGGTCAGCCAGTTGTCATCGCTGGTTCCGGAAATCGCCACTACACGGAGCGCGGAGTCCCCTGATTCGTAGATCTCCGTGGGAGCCACCGTCAGGACCGCCATGTCAGGCTGCCTTCCGCTTGGCGTCCATGACCTCAGCCAAGGGAGCAATTTGGACGCCGGCTGCGACGAGCTCGGAACGAATCAAGCGGGCAAGTTCAACGGCGCCGGGGTTGTCCCCGTGCAGGAGGACGGTGTCAACGTTGATGTCCATGTCCACACCGCTGGCGCAGCGAAGCTTGCCTTCAACCACCATGCGAATGGTCCGGTCAACAATTTCGCTGGGGTCGTGGAGTACCGCGCCGGGCCGGCTGCGGGGAACCAGCGTCCCGTCTTCCTGGTATGCGCGATCCACGATGCCGACGATCGCCACGTCCAGGCCGGCCGAACGTGCAGCTGATGCCAGTTCACCTTCCTGGGCAACCACAATCAGTTCCTTGTCCACTTGGGCTGCAGCCTCTGCCACGGCAGTTGCGTAGTCGGCACGGACAGCCACGAGGTTCCCCAGACGGCCGTGTGGTGCGATGTGGGTGACTTTGGTTCCGTTGAAAGCGGCAAACCCGTTCAAGGCGCCCAGTTGGTAGAGGACATCGTTCTGGACTTCGTGGGCGCTGAGTCCCATGTCCCGGCGGCCAAAACCCCTCAGGTCGGGAAAGCTGGGGTGCGCACCGATACCCACCCCGCGGCGGACGCATTCAGCAACTGTGGCTGCCATGATGTCAGGATCACCGGCATGGAACCCGCAAGCGATGTTGGCGCTTGAAACGATCTCCAGGAGTTCGGAATCGTCGCCAATGGTGTACGCGCCAAATCCTTCTCCGAGATCCGCAACAAGATCAATCATCGGGTTCACGTGGTTCTCTTTCCGTGGGTATAACTTATGAATTTCCGAAAAAGGACAAAAACCCATAAGGATTCCTATTTCATTTCCGGGGAGCGTGGCTGACTTTCGGGTAATCCGAAACCTTCGCCAGAAGTTCTACCAAAAGTCTCGCACCCAGCCGCAGCCCCGCACAAAGACCTAATAGCTATCCCGTAATAGCTCTGCGTTATGACGTGTAACACCCGGTCCTGTGACGCGGCTCCCGGCAGTTGCCGGGCGCGGGTGTGGATATATTTGAACGACCAGAAAGGTGGATCCATGGACACGCGGAAGCTCTCATACTTCGTCCAGATTGTTGACTCGGGGAGCATCACCAAGGCTGCGGCGGCCCTCCATGTAGCCCAGCCGGCCCTCAGCCAGCAGGTATCGTCCCTCGAGAATGAGCTGAAGCAGCGCCTGCTGATCCGCAGCAAGCAGGGCGTGCAGCCGACCGCCGCGGGCCATACCCTGTACCGGCATGCGCAGTCCATCCTTCGTCTGGTGGAGCAGGCGCGGCAAGATGTGGCTACATCGGGCGCAGCTCCCTCAGGCCGGGTGTCCATAGCGATCGCCCCCTACAGCATGGCGTCCAGCCTGACTCCCCGGATCATCAGCGAGGTCAGCCGCCGGTACCCGGACATCGTGGTTCACCTGACCGAAATCTTCGGTGGCGTCCTGAGCGAAGCCATTAAGAACGGGCGCCTGGACATGGCGTTGATCTATGAACCGGGCAAGATCCGCGGCGTCCAGTTCACCACCATGATCGTCGAGGACCTCCACCTGGTGGTGCATCCGGATGTGGACGTCAGCCAGGGCCGGGACACCGTGACGCTAGCAGAGGCGAGCACTGTGGGACTCTTTCTCCCGGAGAAGAACCACACCCTGCGTCAACTGATCGAGAAGGGCCTGGCTGAACAGGACCTGCCCTTGAAGCTGGTGGGAGAGGTTGAATCCGTTCCGTCGTTGACCAGGCTCATCCAAGCCAATCTGGGAGGCACAGTCCTGCCGAAGTCTGCTGCCGATGCGCTCTTCCCCGATCAGGACTTCCAAGTGCTGCGCATCGTGGAGCCGGCCTTGCAGAGCAAGATCGCGCTGTGCACACCGGACCACGAGCCCCTGTCCGAGGCGGCCTCCGCGGTGCTGCTGGTAGTCAAGGAAATGCTCCACCAACAGCTGATCTCCAAGTACGGGACAGACCCCGTCCAACTGCCCGGGCATCCATAAAAAAGCCTTATCCAGCCAGACATCTTTGGTCTTATTCAAATCCGTTTCAAGTTCCTAATATCGAATTAAGAACAAATTCGATACCAGCCCGGGCTACCGGGCACATTCAAAGGATAAAACGGTGAAAAAGATCAGCACCCTGGGATGGGTATCCAATCCAACGCACGGAGCAGCCACAGCCCGCACCGGATTCCACTGCCCTCGAAATGGTTTCTGGCGCCCGGTGGGCGGAATCGGTGAACCTCTGTTTGTCTTTGAGGGCAGCCTGATGCCCCCGCACGGCGGCAACAGCATCGAATGGCACCTTGTGGACACACGTCCCGGCCACTCCGGACTCGACTAGAGCCCAGGCGGCCGCCACGCAGGGCACACACGGCAGGCAACTACGGCGCCACGACCCGCAACTATGCGGGCGGGCGCCTTTCTGCTGCCCGGCACGCAGGGCACCCAAGCCAACCACCCGCCGTCGGTACGCCGCGCACCAAACCGGCCGCCCGCCGTCGTGCATCCAACGACGAAAGGACCGGCCGCTTCCAAGAACGCGGCCGGTCCATTGCGCTGAGGCGACCAGTGCTGTGGCGACTAGGGCTGAGGCGACTAGTCCTCCACCAGAAGGCCCTTCTGCTTGAGCTTCTCGGTGAGGCCGCAGAGCTCAATGGTGTTGCCGCCGTCGTGGTAAAGCTTGATGAGCTCGCGCTCGTGGTCGTCACGGGCCTGGGACAGGGCGATGACTTCCTCGGCCTCTTCCCGGCGGACCACCACCACGCCGTCGGCGTCACCGCGCAGGATGTCGCCGGGGTAAATGATTTCGTCGCCGAAAACCAGCGGGTGGTTGATGGGACCGAGCGTCTCCTTCACGGTGCCCTTGATGCAGACGCTGCCGGAGAAGACCGGCAAGCCAAGTTCGATCAGGTCCTGGGTGTCGCGGACGCCGGAGTCGGTGACCATGGCCGCGATGCCCTTGGCCTTCATGGCATTGCCAAGCACATCACCGAACGTGCCCGCCTCGGCCATCTCCTGCGCGCCGACCAGCACGACGTCCCCTGCCTGGGCATAGTGGATGGCCACCTGCAGCATCAGGTTGTCCTGCGGAGCGCACGCAACAGTGACGGCCGGACCGCAGAAGGACATGGAGCGGTCGATCGGCTTGATGCGGGAGCTCAGCGCACCGCGGCGGCCCTGTGCCTCGTGGATGGTCGCCGACGAGAACTTGGCCAGGCGGGCTACGACGTCCGCTTCGGGACGCTCGAACTTGGTTTTGACGTGGATCATGGTGTGTTCCTTAGTTTCTAGTTCAGTGCGTTCACGGCGTCGCGGATGGAGTCCACGCCCGCGTTGATGGTCTCCAGCGAGGTGGCGAAGGAGATCCGGAAGTAGGGCCCCAGGCCGTAGGCCGAACCTTGGATCACCGCCACGCGCGCGGCGTCCAGCAGGTAGAGGGTGAAGTCCTGGTCGTTGGCGATCACACGGCCGTCAGGGGCGGTCTTGCCGATCACCCCGGCGCAGTTCACGTAGGCGTAGAAGGCGCCCTCCGCGGGAGCGACGGACAAGCCGTTGATGGCATTCAAACCCTCGACGGCGGCATCGCGGCGTTTGCGGTAGACCTCCACGCTGTCCCGGACGAAGGACTGTTCCCCGTTCAATGCGGCGGCCGCGGCCGCCTGGCTGATGGACGACGGGCAGGAAGAGGTCTGCGACTGGAGTTTGTTCATCGCTGCGATCAGCGGCGCAGGGCCAACACCGTAGCCGAGGCGCCAGCCGGTCATGGCATAGGCCTTGGAAACGCCGTTCACCAGCAGGATGCGGTCTTTCAAAGCCGGCGCAGCCGTGACCAGGCTGGTGACCCGACCTTGACCGAAGTAGACCTCATCGTAGATCTCGTCGGTGAGGACGAAGACGTGCGGGTTCTCTTCGAGGACCGCGCCGATGGCCTGGAGTTCCTCACGGGAGTAGACAGCGCCGGTCGGGTTGGACGGAGCGTTGAGGATGAGCCACTTGGTCTTGGGCGTGATCGCCTTGGCGAGCGCCCCCGGAGTGAGCTTGAAGCCTTCTTTCTCCGTGGTCTCGACGATAACCGGGGTGCCGTCGTTGGCAAGGACCATATCCGGGTAGGACACCCAGTACGGCGCCGGGACGATGACCTCGTCACCGGCGTTGAGGGAAGCCATCAGCGCGACGTACAGAACCTGCTTGGCGCCGCCACCGATCGTCAACTGGTTGGCCCCGTACGAGTGGCCGGTGTCCCGCTCGATTTTGCCGAGGATCGCCGCCTGCAATTCGGGGGTGCCGGTAACCGAGGTGTACTTGGTTTCGCCCCTGTTGATGGCTTCAACGGCGGCAGCCTTGATGTGGTCCGGGGTGTCGAAATCCGGCTCACCTACCGTGAGGTCGATGATCTGGACGCCTTCGGCTTTCAGTTCGCGCACACGGGCGGCCGCGGCGACGCTGGCTGAGGCCTTGATGCGGGTAACCCTCGACGCCGGCAGGAACTCGGACATGTCTCCTCCAGGAATGTGGAACTCAGGACGCGCGGATTCGCGTATCTCCTGTTTCGAGACTAGGTACTCGCGGGGTTCTCTGGATAAGACCTAATGTGCGTGGATTCATAAGGGGGACTTATGACGGTCTCCTCAGAGACGCCTGTTTGGGCGCCTGTTCCGGCAGCACGGGCTTCTTCCATGCGCTTTGCTTATGGGTTCACTTGGTATTGGTATTTCCGCGCACCCACCATCCCTGCCTACATTCGACAGGTCATCTGAGCCCACCCGTCGCAAGGAGTACCCTCATGCCGACCCCGACCATGGCCGGACAGCCGCGCCGCGCCGACCAGCAGGTCCAAGGCCGTTCAGCAACGGGACGGTACACGTACCGCGCAGGCTCCCCCGCGCGAACATCGTCGAACGCCAATGCCGGGCACGCCAAGCTGGTTCACGCACTCGGAGTCCACCGCCAGCTCCTCTCCCACGCCGCCAGTTCCATCAGGACACTAACCTCTGCACGGAATGAGCTGATTGCCCAGGCCGTGGAGGACGGAATATCAATTGCCACCATTGCTGCGGTCATCAGGGAGAACGCCAGGTCTGTCCGTACCATCGCTTTGGCCTATGACGACCTCCACCTGAGCGGGGTCCCACGCAAACTACAGCTGGAAGCCTTGAAGGCAAAGAACGATGCCCTCAAGGAAGCCGAGCGGCACCGGGACGCTATCTTGGAACGCCGGGAAGCACTGATCTCCATCGCCCTGCGCACCCAGGCCTGCGACGAGTTGGAGCTCGCGTCCCTGACAGGCCTGACGCCGGACCACATTCGCCGTTCCAGCCGCAGCGTAGGACGCCCTGCCTGACCCGGAGGCGTTGAACGCCGGGCGTGCGGCGGGTACAACGGATGAATGAGCGACGTGAATTCATGGATGGACCTGTACGTACGTGCCTGGAGCTCCAACGAGCCCGATGACATCCGGGCCCTTTTCACCGAGGACGCCATCTACAACACCCGCCCGCACGACACCAACGCCTGGCGGGGACATGATGCGATCGTCAGGGAATGGTCCGGCGACTCATCAGACAAGCCCGAAGACTGGACCTTCGACTGGACGCTCCTTGGCCGCGACGGAGATACCGCCTTCGTCCAAGGCGTCACCACCTATCTCAACGGCGACCCGACCTACGACAACCTGTGGGTCCTCCGTTTCGCCAAGGACGGAAGGGTCCGCGAGTTCACAGAGTGGTACATGGCACGCAAATCCGGCTAAGCCACGGCCGTCGGGCCCGAAGACGGGTCCTGAGTCCGTGGTTAGTATCGCGAAGGCGTGCTGATCAGGACGTTCTGATGAATCTTGGTCAGCCCTTGATACTCCGGCTCCGTGTGCCTCGAGGCTACCGCAGGTGAGGATTCTGCTGCATCATTCGCCTCATCAAAGCTGGAACCCGCGCCAGTTCAAGGCCACCGCCCAGGAAGACGAGGATGATCCAGCAAAAAGTGTTCATCTTGGGCGCAGCCTCCCGTAGGGTACCGGCATGGACATCATCCTGGTTCCCGGTTTCTGGTTGGACGCATCGTCGTGGGATGAGGTGGTCCCCGCCCTCGAGGAAGCCGGACACACCGTCCACGCCCTCACACTCCCTGGCCTGGAGTCGAAGGATGCAGCACGGGCGGACATCGGCCTGCGGACTCACATCGATGCCGTCATCCGGACTCTGGATTCCTTGGACGGCAAGGCGATCCTGGTAGGACACTCCGGGGGCGGCGCGATCATCCACGGCGTGGTGGATGCCAGGCCCGACCGCGTTGCCCGCGCAATCTACGTCGACAGCGGGCCGTTGGGCGAAGGCGGAGTCATCAAGGACGAGTTGCCTGCCGAAGGCGACGAAATTCCGCTGCCTCCATGGGAAGCATTCGAGGACGCAGACCTGGTAGACCTGGACGAGGACCTGCGAACAGCGTTCCGCGCACGTGCCATTCCTCAGCCAAAGGGCGTGGCCGTTGAACAGCAGCACCTCCATAATGTGCGGCGATACGAGGTTCCGGCCACCGTGATCGCGTGCGAGTTCCCGTCATCCATGCTCAACGAGATGATGGACGCCGGGCATCCTTTTACGGAAGAACTCGCTCGCATAAAACAGGCTGATTTCATCGACCTGCCTACCGGGCACTGGCCCCAATTTACCAAGCCGGCGGAATTGGGGACGGCGATCCTCGCGGCGGTTGGGCGGGCAGCCTAAGACGGACCGCCTCAGCGATCAGGGCTTAGGCCGAGTGTTGGTTGCGGGTCCTTCGGGTGCCGCGCCGCCCTCGTCCGTCCAGTCGCTTCCGGTTGTGTCATCAAGCGCGGGATCGGAGACGACGTCTCCCTTGACCGTTGGGGTTGTGACAGGACGGTCCTCCGGACGAGTTGTTTCGCCACCTTTACTGTCGAGAATGCCAGGAAAGAGTGCTTCGGCTTTTTCAAGCAGCTTCTTGCCGGCGGCGTAGAGGTTGTCCACGATCTCCGGAACGGACTCTTGGACCGTCTCGGCTGCATGGTGCACGTTTTCCTGGACCTCGGGGTTCTTCAGGACTTTCTCCGAGCCGCCGCGGATACGGCGATACACCTCCGGCCAGGACTTGGATCCCCAGATGTATCCAACCGCGACACCAGCGGCGAACATTACTTTCCCTTTCACGGGACCACTCCTTTCGAGGTGCTATTTCCTACGACACTAGCGGTGCATAACGGCAGTGTCACGCTGGTTTCCGCAGCGGACCGGCAGGTGCTATTGAACGGGCATTTGCTCAAATGCAACATTCGACTAAAATTTATTGCCAACCAGCGGAAACACCGCAGGCATTGAACATCGCAACCCGAGGAGTGAAAACCATGGGACTGGATGACAAGATTAAGAACGCCGCCGAAAACCTGGGCGGCAAGGCCAAGGAAAAAACCGGCGAGGCAACCGGAGACCGGGACCTGCAGGCCGAGGGTGCCGGCGATCAGGCGTCCGCAAACATCAAGCAGGCCGGCGAGAAGTTGAAGGATGCCGCCAAGGACGCTTTCGGCAAGAAATAAGGCCTTACGGCCCGTTGCAACCGGTCGGAGCGGCGTTGATGGAGCTTCAGTAACGAAATAGTCAGGTTACTTGCTGTTCTTCCCGGGACCGGCTAGCGTTGCAGGTGTGGTCGCTCGGCAGGATCAGTGACAGGAGTGCTCTTGGTTGGGTTTAAAAATTCACAGTAGTTCTCACACCACTCCATTCCCCCACACATTCGGGGCATGACGGAGATGATCCGCTGCGCACGGATGTTTGATCTATATACCCGATGAACTGAACCGCTTCACGGAGTAAATGGGATTTCCATTAACAAGAAATTAGGAGCAAAAATGGGTTTCTTTGGTTTTCTTCTCCTAGGCCTTTTGGCAGGCGCAATTGCCAAGCTTATTCTTCCCGGACGCCAAGGCGGCGGCTGGCTGGTGACTCTGCTTCTGGGCGTCGTTGGCGCCTTGCTGGGTGGCTGGATCGGCGGCTTGCTCTTCGGTGAGGGACTCACGGAATTCTTCGCCATCCGCACATGGCTCCTGGCCATCGGCGGTTCGATCCTCGTGCTGCTGGTCTACGGCCTGGTAACCAACCGCCGCACGCACCGGACGCACCATGGCTAACGGAACCACACCACACTCCGACCCGGAAGATATGGAAGGCCAGTACTCCGAGGGTAATTACGGGGACGCGGGAGCATCTCCGGAAGCACTCAAGGAGGACGCCGGCGGCGACTACACGGCGGGTGACTACGCAGAGAAGACCGTCCCGTCCGCGGACGCGGAACTCGACGAGCGCAACACCGAAGACACGCCGGAAGACCGTCCTTTCTCCTCCGAGCCGGGTGACGAAGCTGCAGGCACGGGTCATCCGTAGAGCTGGCCCCTCGCGAAACTGAATAGGTAAAGGCAAGAACCCGGACGCACCATGGGAGCGTCCGGGTTCTTGCCGTCCGGGCGTGTTTGGCTGATATTTTCGGGCACGGATAGTCGGGCGGGAGCCTTCACCGGCGCCGTAGTGTGATTTTCGGAATGGAGGATCCATGCAGGAATGGAACAGGGCTATCGAGCTCATTGAGCAAGACCTGGCTGCCGCCGTCGACATGAAGACGGTGGCAAAGACCGCCCTGACGTCTGAGTATCACTTCAGGCGGATGTTCGCGTCCCTGGCCGGGATGCCCGTCTCAGAGTACGTGCGCCGGCGGCGCCTGACGGCTGCCACTGCTGAAATCATCGCGGGCGCCGGTGTGCTCGATGTTGCCGTCCGGTACGGTTACCGATCCGCCGAGGCATTCAGCCGCGCCTTCAAGGCGTACCACGGGTTGACGCCTTCCGACGCCCGGCGTCCCAACGCCGTCCTCCGTTCCCAACCTCAATTGAGGTTCCACCTCCGCATCGAAGGGAACATAGACATGAAGCACCGCATAGTGAACAAAGCCGCTTTCCGGCTGGTCGGCCGGAAGACCAGGGTTCCGCTCGTCCATGAAGGGCCCAATCCGGCCATCATTGAATTCCAGCGCAGCATCGACCCTGGCGTCACCAGGCGCCTGCTGGAACTGGTGGACACTGAGCCAACAGGCCCGGTCTCCGTAACAGCCAACATCGAGGAGTCCCGCAGCGAAGGCAGTGAACTGGACTATTGGCATGCCGTGGCCACCACGGGGCCGGCACCCGAGGGGTTTGACGTCCTCGAGGTACCGGCCGGGCAGTGGGTTGTTTTCGAAACGGAGGGAAAATTTCCCGAAGTCCTGCAGCGCATGTGGGCCGACGCAGCAACGGAATGGTTCCCTGCCAACCCGTACCGATGGGCCCCGGGCCCGGAGCTCTTGAGCGTCAAGGCCCAGCCCGGCGGCACCCATGGTAGCGGGCAGTTGTGGATCCCCGTGGAACCGGAAGGGCAGCCCGCCTAGAACAACGCGAGGACCTCCTCCAAGGGAAGCACCCGCTGCCTGTACTCCCGCGTGAGAATCCGCAACACGGCTTCGGCGGCTTCAGCGTTCTCCGTGGCGATGGCATCTGCGGCATAAATGACGCGGATGTTGTGGGCAAAGGCGTCGGCCGCCGTCTGCGCGATGCAGTTATGCGCTGAAACTCCCGCCAGGACCACCGTGTCCACCTCCCAGTTCCGCAGGCGCATCCACAGGTCTGTGCCCATGAAGGCGCTGTCGCGGGTCTTGACCATCTGGGGGAAATCGGTCGTGAGCAGGCCGGGAACAAACTCGGCCTGCTCACTGCCCCGGAAAATAAAGCCCTGATCGTCGTCGAGCATATTCAGGCTCCACGTCGATTTGTCCCGCTCATGCTCGGTTCCAATGAGGAGAACCTTGGCTCCCGCCTCCCGCGCCCCGCTGGTCAGTGAGTTGCAGGCAGCCACGACTTCCTCGCGTCTCTGCTTGAGGGCAGGGTCCTCGAAGAAGGCGTTTTGCATGTCAATTACCAGAACAGCGATCATCAGCGCAGTGGCACCTCTCTTGTCGTGGAGTTAAAGGCCCTTGCCGCCCGTGACGGGAAGCACGGCACCTGAAATGTAGGAACCCTCGTCGGAAGCGAGCAGAACGTATGCCGGGGCAAGCTCAGCCGGTTGGCCCGCGCGGCCCAGCGGAGTGTCCTGCCCGAACGAAGGGAGCTTGTCCGGCCACTCCGTCGCCGGGATCAATGGCGTCCAGATGGGACCCGGGGCAACAGCGTTGACGCGGATTCCTTTGGGGCCGAGTTCCTGTGCCATCGCTTTGGTGAAGGCCACCTGTGCAGCCTTGGTCATGGCGTAGTCCACCAGCTGAGCAGAAGGATTAAAGGCCTGGATGGAGGCAGTGACGATGATCGAGTCCCCCGGACGCAGATGCGGAATGGCCGCCTGCGCGGTCCACATCAGGGAGTAAAGGTTGGTCTTGAAGACCCTGTCGAACTCCTCCGTCGGTATGGTCTCAAGCCCCTCGCGGTTCTTCTGGTACGCCGCGTTAAGGACCACGATGTTGAGCCCGCCGAATTCCTGGACTGTACGTTCCACGATCTCGGTTGCGAATCCTTCGTCACGCGAATCTCCCGGGAGCAGGAGTGCCCGCGCGCCGCACTCACGGATCCATTCCGCCGTCGAACGCGCATCTTCTTCCTCCTCCGGAAGGTAACTGATGGCGACGTTGGCCCCCTCTCGCGCGTACGCGATGGCCACCGCCGCGCCGATGCCGGAGTCGCCGCCGGTGATCAACGCCGTCTTGCCTTCAAGCCGGCCCTGGCCGACGTAGCTGGACTCACCGTGATCGGGCTGGGGCTCCAGGGGTTTGGTGAGGCCCGGTTGCTTCTGCTCCTGCTGCGGAAACTCCCCGGAGTGATACCCGCTGCGAGGGTCCTTCGGCGGAGCCGTGAGCCTGTGGTTTCCCTGCTGTTCCGGATCGCTTTGTGTCATGGTCCTGCCCCTTCAGAATCGGTTCACTGGTGCGCGACGCTTAACGTCCCACCCGGCTTGTACCCAGGGTGCCGCACTATGAAACTGCGGCTAGGTCCTCATGGTCTTTGCCTTGACCATGAGGAACAGGCCATACGCAATAAGGCCCGCGGCCACGGCGGCAAGGAGGTACGGTCCGTAGGGTTGTTCCTTGAGGGCCTTAAGGCTGCCGTCCAACCCTGTTGACTGCTCGGGCCGGGCGGTAACAGTAGCGATGACCACAAGCAGCCCCACAAGAAGGAGCGCGAATCCCTTGGCGACGTATCCCACCGTTCCCACGGCTACTTGGAATTTCCGTGGTCCTTCGTGCGGCGAAAGGACGAGGTCCTTCTTGAACGACCTCGTGAAACCGCGCACCGCGAACACAATGCCGGTGATCATGACGCCGGCTCCTGCAGCTATCAGAAACGCGACGCCCCAGGGAGATTGCATGAGGGTGGCGGTGAGGTCACTGCTGGATTGACGGCTGTTGCGCGCCTGCCCAACGACAAAGGACATGATGGTCACGGCCACAAAAGCGAAGACCGCTGCCTGGCCTGCCTCGGAAAGGCGCTTGGAGAGCTTGGGATGGGACTGGTTGCGGTGGCCGAAGATAGCGTTGGACAACTGCCATAGGGCCAAGGCCGCGCAGGCAGCGAAACAGACCCAGAGCAGCAACGGGCCGAAGGGTTGGGCGGCCAATTCGGCGATGGCACCGGAAACGTCCGCTTCGCCGCTGCTTCCAAAGGTCAAGCGCGCGGCGATGACACCGATCAGCACGTGAAGCAACCCGCTCACAGCGAATCCCGACCGCGCCGCAATTTCAAAGGGCCGCGAGTTCGAGGCTTCCTCGGCTGCGTCTGCGGCCTTCCGCATCTCTTCTTTGATGACAAGCCTCCTGATGACTTAGGCCTTGAACACCATGGTGCCACCGGAAGCGTGGCGGGGCCACGTGAGTGGTGGCTAGTAGCCGCAGACCGACTGCGGCCAAATGCTCCGGAGGCCGACGCCCAGGGGATTGAACTGCTCACGGATCGAGGTGACTGCGCGGTCTTGGCCGTCCACTGGGGCGTGCGTTCCGCCGGCAAGCTGTGCGGCATCCGTGCCTGATGAAGTGACGGTGATCTGGTCGGGCATTTCGGCAGTCCTTCCGGCAGGTTCCGCCAGCTCCTCGGCTGACACTTCAACCATCGGACGGGGTCCTCAAGAACGACGCCGGGTCATCTCAAGATTCGCTCAAGATCGTGGAAGGCCCGACGGCGGCCGGCCGCCTGGGTGCGCGGCCGCCGTCGAGCCTTACTCACCGGCTACCACATCGCTTTGTGGAGCGGCGTGACGGTGAGGCTTTCGAGCCGGGCAGTCCCTCCCTCCGAAAACAGGGACAATGTGTTCGCGCCCGCTGCCGGAAACACTTGGTCGGTCAGCGTAGCCAGACCGTCCTGCGCGAAGACCTCCACGGATGCCCTGTCCACATAGAGCCGCAGCCGAAGCCTGCCGTTGATCAGCTGGACGGGTACGTCATCCACAGAGGCGAAGGCCGGATGGAAACCTTCGTTGCCGGAGGCCGTCCTGTCGATGAAAACGCGACCCGAACTTGTTGCGTAACCAACCTTGGTGGCCTCAGTTGAATTACCCAGGACCTTCAGCCCGAACGCCGATGCCGTCCCCGGGGAGAACTCCGCATCCACCTGCACCACGTCCCCTGATACGGGAAGGGTGCTGGTCCCCGGAGCGATGTCCTGCGCGGATGCGGTGTAGGCGGCACCCGTGTTCTTCAACGCGTCCACCTCCTGGACCACTTTCTGCGTGAGTCGCGGTCCCTGGGCGGTTTGGGTGAGCTGGACTTCGCGGGGCAACGCCATGGTTCCCCGCCACGTGCTTGTTGGCGTGGACTGCCCGTAGTCCCAGTTGTTCATCCAGCCCACCATGATCCGTTTGCCGTCGGGGGCGTTACTGAAGGAAACGGCTGCGTAGTAGTCCCGGCCCCAGTCCAACCAGTCGTGCTGTTCCAGCCGCGTGATGTCAGAGGCTACGAACTCGTCCGCGAGGATGTGGCCCCAACCGCCACGGTTGTTGTCGACGATCCGGATGGTTGCCTCGCTTCCCTTGTAGGCGCTGACGTTCCAGGCCTTCCATTCCAGATGTTCGGAATTGGAACCGGTGGTGGTTCGAACGGCCTGTCCGTTGATCATGAGATTTACGGTGGTTTCACTGCTTCGCGGTTTTGCCGGCTCCGAACCGAGGACCATGTTGTCCAACGTCAGGTGGCCCCATGCCCCTGTGGCGTTGTCCACAATCCGGATGCGGGCTATTTGACCGTAGTACGGGGTTACATCCCAGTTCTTCCAGTTCATGTCACCCGAATTGCTGCCCGTGGTGCTTCGCACGGGCACGCCGTTGACCAGGAGTTCCACTTGGAGTTGGCCGTCCGTCCGGTTGCCGCCGCCCTGGAGGAACCCGATATTGGTGTTGGTGAGGTAGAACTCCGGGGACGTGATTGTTCCGGTGTTGTTGTCAGCGTTGGGGCCGCCCTCGAATGTGTTGATGCGTTTGCCGATCGCGTACTCACCGCCAACGGTTGACGGGTTTCTGGCTGCCTCAAAGTCTCCGGTCAGCTGCCAACCGGCCGCACTCAGGGTTCCCGGGTATTCGAAGCCGTCGAACAGGAGGTATCCGGGGGGTGGCGTGTTGCCGGGTTGCTCCCCTGCCTGCCGCGGGTGGTTTCCGCCACCGGCAAGGAAGTTGATGTAGTCCTTGGTGATCGCGAACGGTGCGGATTCCAAGGTGCCCGTTGGGACATCTCCCCCGTTGAAGCCGTTCACCAGGCCGGCACCGATCGACCCGGTAACTGTTTGCTGACCTGCCAGAGTTCCGCTGGGCGGGGCTGTCCCCCACGGACCCCCGGGATTGGCGGGATCGTTGCTCACGTTCCATCCGCTGTAGCTTCCTCCGTTGAACCCCGCGAGCAGGGTTCCCGGTGGGGCCACATCCACTGGATCAGTGGTTTCGGAGGTGAATGTTGTGCCGTCGAAGCTGCCTACGAAGTACTGGCCCCCGCTGCCACCAGCCACGGATCCCGGGTTGATGTTGACCACCAGCACCCACTTGATGTTGTTCGGGTTCCCATCCACCGCGAGAGGGAAGAGGTCCGGACACTCCCACTGCCCACCCGTCGCGTTGGCTGGTTCGAAGTCATCCAAGTACGTCCAGCTCTTAAGGTCTGTGCTCTTGTAGAACAAAACCCTGTGCTCGTTGGCTTCCACGGCGGACATCACCCAGTACGAGCCAGCTGCCCCTTGGTACCAGAACACTTTGGGATCCCGGAAGTCCGTGGTGTTCCTGTTGAGGACAGGATTGCCCGAGTACTTGGTCCAGGTTTGGCCGCTGTCCGTGCTGTACGCCAGGGACTGGGCCTGCTTGCCGGCCAGCGTGGGGTGGTTGCCGGTGAAGTTGCTGGTGTACACAGCCACCATCGGCGGATTCTGCAACGTCCCGAATCCACTGGTGTTCTGTGAATCCACCACGATTGAGCCGGAAAAGATGTCCTCCGTAGCCTGTCCGCTGCCGTTGAAGGTTTGGGGGATTGCGAGTGGCTGCTCGGTCCAGTGCAATAAATCCGTGGACGTCGCGTGCCCCCAACTCATGTTGCCCCACGTGGTTCCGTAAGGGTTGTACTGGTAGTACATGTGGTAGGTGCCGTTGTAGTAGACCAGCCCGTTGGGATCGTTCATCCAGTTCTTGACCGGCGTGTAGTGCAAATAGGGACGGTACTCCTGGGTGGCGGGGTCGGGATCGCTGGCATGCGCCGGGGCGGGCGCGGCAGTCGCGGCCACCACCAAGGTGAGTGAAGCAACGACGGCGGCCGCCGCCAGCGCCGGCAGTCCCCGTTTGGTTCGTCTTGTCATCATTGACAGACCTTCCTTCTCAGCGACGGGTCAGGGGGTTGCCCGGAATGAGTAGGAACTCGTGTAATGCACAAACTCACCCGCACCGCCGCTATCCAGCACCTTGGTCCCGGTGGTGGATCCGTCCAGCACTACCGTGTTCGCCGCTACCGAGGAGATGGTGTTATTGGCAGCGATGTAGTTGTTGGCGCCCGAGGCCACCAGGATGATGGTCGGTTTCTGGCCTGAGGGAGTCACCGACCCGGAGGGTACGTCGTAGCTGAAATGGTTCCCTGTGACGGTATTCCCGCTCCCGGCAACATGGACCAGGCCGAACAGGTCATCCAATCCGTTGTTGTAGGGCTTCAGCGGATCAAAAGGCTCCACCTGCCGCAGGAAATGGTTGGCACCAATGAGGTTCTCAGTGCAATTGCCTTCAAAGTTCACCATCCCCGGGTAGAACGCGTGAAACCTGTTGGCCGTGATGGACGAACGAGTGCAGTCCTTGAAATGGACACTGCTCTTCCCACGGGGAAATACGTTGTTGGCACTGACCAGAAGGCCCATATGGCCCTCGGCGAAAATGGAGAAGCCCACATAGCCGGCGCCGATGAGGTTGTCAGTCACTTTGGATGCCTGCCCCGAGCCCGTGAGTTCGATGCAGCTCCCGCATTCAGCCAGGAAGTTGCCACTGACACTAAGGGCGTCCGTGTCCCGCACCACCAGCCCGTGCTCCAGGTAGACCATTCCCATTCCTTCAACCCGGCAGGAATCATTGGCCGAATCGAAGCGGATACCCGTTTTGCCGTTCACGTAAGAGTTCTGGTTCGAGTTGAAGGACACACCGTCGAGGCAAAAATTCTGAAAGACAATGGAACTGAGTCGCGGGTCGCCGGTTCGGTAAACCCTGAAAGCTTCAGTGTTGCCGTCCGTGTTTTCGACTCGGATGCGGCTGCCGCCGGGGAAGATTTCGTGCCAGCTGGAGGTGTTGCCGGCGTTGTATCGGATGCTGCTGGACGTGAATCCGTGCCCTGAGCCGCGGATGGTGAGGAAGCTGATGTCCACGTTGACACGGGTTTTCAAGGGGTAATCTCCCGGCGGGATGTATACTACCGCGCCGGGTTTGGAGGCCTGATTGGTCTGCTGGGACTTCACGTCCGCGATGATGCTGTTGATGATGAGCCCGATGTCGTTATAGGGCGTGGCCGACGGATTCCCGGGGACCGACCAGGTGGTGACGTCGTAGACAGTGGTCATAGCGTGTTCTCCTCACATCGTTGGGGGTACTGCTTTATGGCCGTGCGTTGACTGCTAGGGCGTTGCTTCTGTTGCTTTGATGCCGGGTTTTACAGCATTCCGATAATGGCCCGATGCCCTTGTGCGGCTTGGGTGCTTCCTTGGCTTTGATGCGGATTTGGCGTGTCCGGCTTGTTCTTGGCCAAGGCCTCCTTCGCTGAAAGTACGACGGCGGTTGCGGACAGTGCCGCTGCCGGGAACAACCGGAGGATGCTCCTTCGGCTGAGGGGCTCGGATGGGTTCATGATTCTCCTTTGAACTTGTCGGTTGACTGGGCTTTGTACTGGGACAACAGGGAGTTAACTGGGCTTGGCGCACCTGTCGGTGGGAAACAGTGCACCCCTTTACGCCAGGCGCACCCGTTCGTGGGAAGTGCCGCACCCCCTCGCGCCGAGCGCTCCCCGGAGTTTGGGTGCGATCGGCGGGTAGGGGTGCGGCCCCGACGAGGGGTGCGCCCGGCGGGTACTGGTGCGCCCCCGGGTAGGGGTGCGCCCGGCGGGTAGGGGTGCGACCAGCGGGCACGGGTGCAGCCCCGACGCCCCAGAGCCCAGCCAAAACAGCGGCCGAGCCAGCCAAAATATGCCAAAACGATTTGCCGAGTGGCGTCGATCACTTTATGGCTTAGGAATCCAGGCCGTCAAGTGCCCCGAATTGTTTCGAATAAGGCTGTTGACACATCGGCGCAACTAGCCCTAATGTCGGTGCCAAGTCGTTTTGGCAAAACGATTTTTCAAGCCAACATCAGCTCCACCATCTCTCTGCAATTTCCGTTCAAGAGAAAGTGAGTCGACAGCGATGTCCACTCGAAAGACCATTTCCAAGCTCGTCTCCCTCGGCGGGCTGTGCACCGCCGTCGCACTCGTTGCCACCGGTTGTGGCGCTGGCGGTGCCGCACCATCGTCCGGCGGATCGGGCGGCTCCAGCACTGTCAACGTGCTGGTGGAAGCCGGCGGCCACGCTGAGCTCACCGGCGTGGCAGAGCAATGCAAGAAGGACGCCGGCGTGGACGTGAACTTCGTCGAACTCCCCTACGACGGCATGTTCAACCGCCTCTCCAGCGAGTTCTCCTCCGGCAATGTCTCCTTCGACGTAGCTGCCCTGGACTCCGTGTGGCTCCCCAGCTTCAAGGACGCCGTCCAGCCCATCGATGAGCTCTTCACCGACGAGGCAAAGAAGGACATTTTCCCGGCGCTTGTGAAGGAAGCGAACGTGGACGGCCACTTCATCGGCATGCCGGCCTGGACCAATGCCGAGATCATTCTGTACCGCAAGGACTTGTTCGAGGACGCCAAGAACAAGGCGGATTTCCAAGCCAAGTACGGCTATGAACTGGCAGCCCCCAAGACCTGGAAGCAGTACCAGGACATTTCCGAGTTCTTCACCAAGGACGGCATGTTCGGCACGGACGTGAAGGGTGCCGTGGAAACCGAATGGCTGGCACACGTGCTCCAGGCCGGGTCTCCCATGGTGCTGGACGAGAACAACAACGTGGTCATCGATAACGCCGCCCACAAGGAAGCCCTGGACTTCTACGTCAGCCTCACCAAGTCCGCCCCGACCGGTGCTGCGCAGGTGGACTGGGCTGCAGCGCAGAACCTGTTCAACCAGGGCAAGACGGCAATGACCCGTTTCTGGGCACACGCCTACCGCCAGATCCCTGCCGATTCCCCGGTGGCAGGCAAGGTGGGTGCAGCTGCGATGATCGGCGGCAGCGCCGGCGTCGCGGGTGTCCCGGGACCGTGGTACCTGTCCGTACCCAAGGCGACCAAGAACACCGAGGCAGCTAAGAAGTTCGTCAAGTGCGCCTACGACTACAACAGCATGGGTATCGACTCCAAGCTGGGCCTGGCAGCACGAATCAGCGCCTTCGAGAAGTACCAGGACCAGCCGGGCTATGAGAGCTTCAAGCCGCTGATCGAGACCCTCAACGCCCCCGCCACGGCAACCCGTCCGGCAACGGCAAAGTGGCAGCAGATCGTGGACACCGTCCTGATTCCGTTGCTGCAGAAGGCCGTGGCCGGAGGCGACACCTCCGCCCTCCTGGCCGACGCCAAGAAGCAGGTCCAGGACCTCCTGAAGTAAAGACTCCGCGGCCGGCACCACCACAAAGACCGTGTCGGCCGCGGCTCCAACCAGCAGAAAACAACCAGCAGAAAAGAAAACCGTGCGTATCTCCGATCGCCGCTTTGCCCTCTTCCTGATGACGCCCGCGGCCCTGTTCCTGGCCGTGTTCGTCGCCTACCCGCTGTTTCGCCTGGTGGCGGACAGCTTCTTCAAGATCTCGCCGATCGCCGGCGGTTCCCGCGAGTTCGTGGGTTTCCAGAACTACGTCACCGCCTTCGCATCCGAGGCCTTCACCAGTGCAGGCTGGCGGACCCTCGCCTACACCCTGGTGGTGGTGACCCTCGAGTTCGCGCTCGGGCTCGGCATGGCCTTGCTTTTCACAACGCTCGGCAAGAAGTCACAGATCTGGCGGACCGTCTTCCTTTACCCGTTGATGATCGCGCCGATCGTGGCCGGCCTTCTGTGGAAGTTCCTGATGATCGATAACTTCGGCCTGATCGGAACCCTCCTCCACCAAGCCGGACTCCTGGAAAATCCAAACCAGATCGGCTGGTTGTCCGACCCCAACATCGTCCTGTTTTCGGTGGCGATCCCGGACATCTGGCTCACCACATCGTTCATGTGCCTCGTACTGTTTGCGGGCCTTCAGAACATACCCGGTGACCTGATTGAAGCCGCCCGCCTCGACGGCGCACGGGCACCGGCCCTCCTGTTCCGGATCATCATCCCGCTGCTGCGTCCCGTGATCGCCGTGGCACTGGTGGTCCGTGGAATCGACGCCGCCCGGGCCTTCGACACCATCCTCATCCAAACCAACGGCGGCCCGCAGTCGGCCTCCGAAACCATGAGCCTCCTGATCTACCGGACCATGATCCGCTTCGGCGATCCGGGTCTTGCGAGCGCCATGGGCACCATCTACCTCATCGCGATGCTCGCCGTCGCCTTCTTCGCGGTGGCCACCATCTGGCGGCCGGGAAAGGACACCTGATGACCATGGTGACCGCACCAAGCAAAGCCAGCCCGCCGGCGTCGAACCTTCCGGCTTCCCAGCCTCCGCGCAGGCGCCGCGGGGTCAACCGTGAAGGCCTCGAAGCAGGCCGCCGCAGCACCAGGATCATCCTGTGGATACTGCTTGCGGCAGCCATGGTGCTTTATGGGTTCCCGTTCCTCTACTTGTTGTTCACGTCGTTCAAGACGCCGATCGACACCATTGCAGTTCCGCCCACCATCCTCCCCAAGGAATGGACGCTGGAGAACTACGTCAATGCGTTGGGCCGTGGCGGTGTGGTGGCGTCGTTCATCAACAGCATCCAGACCGCGGTAATCAGCACCTTGCTTTCCCTGGTGCTGGCCATACCTGCGGCCTACGGCATCACGCGCTACAAAACCCCGAGCGGCCGGGTGTTCATCATGGCTGCCCTGGTGACGCGCATGGTTCCGCCGGTGGCGATCGGCATCCCGTTGGCGTCGATGATGGCCTCGGTGGGACTGGCTGACACACCGATTGCCCTGTCAATCGCGCACACCACCATTTCCCTGCCGCTCTCCATCTGGCTCATGTCCAGCTTCTTCGAAGCCGTGCCGCGGGACCTGGAGGAAGCAGCAACGGTTGACGGCTGCAGCCGGCTGGGTGCGTTGTGGCGGGTGGTGATCCCGGTAGTATCAGGCGGCATTGCAGTGACCGCGATCTTCGCCTTCCTGGCCTCATGGAACGAGTTCCTGTTTGCGCTCCTGATGACGGCCATCCGTTCACAAACCACACCGGTGGTGATCGCGAACTTCCAAACCCAGTTCGGGCTCGACTGGGGATCCATGACGGCACTCGCGGCGGTGTACTCGATCCCGGTGATCCTGCTGACACTGTTGCTGCAACGGAAGATCGTCGCGGGCATGACGCTCGGCGCCGTCAAGGGCTGACGCAGTAGCCTACTGATAGCCCCGCAAGGGCAAACCGACCATAAGGACGTGGGAGACAGATGAGCAACAAGAACGTGGGCATCAAGGATGTGGCCGTCGCCGCCGGCGTGTCCGTCACGACTGTTTCCCACGTCCTCAACGAGGTTTCCTACGCCAGGGTCAGCCCCGAAACCAGGGACAAGGTGAGGAGCGTTGCCGAAGAGCTCGGCTACGGTCCCAACCGCCTGGCACAAGCGCTCCGCACGCAGCGGACCGGCATGCTTGGGCTGGTGAGTGAGGAAATCGCCACCACCCCGCACGCCGGCCGGATCATCCTCGGTGCGGATGAAGCCGCGAAGGCCCGCGGGTACAACCTGATGATCATCAACACGCCGGGCTCAGCCAGCCTCGAATCGCGGCAAGCCGACGTCCAGGCGTTGTTGGAGCGACGGGTGGACGGCATCCTGTACGCCACCATGTACCACCGCAACGTGGAACTGCCGTCCAACCTCGGCAGCGTCCCGTCGGTCCTGGTTGACTCGGTGGCGACCGCCGGGAACATCGCCGCTGTGATCCCGGACGAAGACGGAGGCGCCCGTGCCGCCGTCGGCGCCCTGTTGGAAGCCGGCCACACGCGGATCGGTTTCATCAACAACACCGATGATGTCCCCGCCACCCGCGAGCGTCTTCACGCCTTCCGCGCCACGCTCAACGAAGCAGGGCTCGACGGCGATGGGGCACCTGTTGAGTCCGAGCTCTCCGAAGTGCAGGGCGGCTATGAAGCTGCCCTCCGCATCTTGTCGGGCCAAGACAGGCCGACGGCCCTGTTCTGCTACAACGACCGCATGGCGATGGGCGCCTACCGTGCCGCTGCGGAGTTGGGCCTGACCATCCCTACCGACCTTTCCGTGGTGGGTTTCGACGACCAGGAACTCATCGCCGCCAACCTCTATCCGGGGCTCACAACTGTGGCCCTTCCGCATTACGAGATGGGTGCTTGGGCTGCCGAGCACCTGATTGACGCTATTGAAGGCAAAACGGACCTGAATCCGTTGGCCCTCCGCCCGACCATCCTGGGTTGCCCCCTGGTCCGCCGCGACTCGATCGCGGCTCCCCGGTAAGCCGCCCTTTCCACGTACTTCCAAGAGGAACGCCACACATGTCCACTAGCCTTGATGCCGCACGCCCGGAGACAGCTCCGGACAAAGATTCCGGGTTCCGGCCTGCCATCCATTTCACGGCAAAGGACACTTGGCTCAATGACCCCAACGGCCTGGTTTTCCACGACGGCCTGTACCACCTTTTCTTCCAGAACAATCCCTCCGGCAACGTGTGGGGCAATATGTCCTGGGGGCACGCCACGTCCACGGATCTCCTGCATTGGACGGAGCTTCCGGTGGCTATCGCCTGCGATGAGCGGGAGGACATCTTCTCCGGAAGCGTTGTGGTGGACCACGGCAACACGTCCGGTTTCGGCACGGCCGAGGCGCCCGCTTTGGTTGCGATCTATACAAGCGCTTTCAAACCGGGAACCGAATACAGCGGCACTCAGGCGCAGTCCCTTGCGTACAGCACGGATTCGGGAATGACCTGGCAAAAGTACGGCGGAAATCCCGTGCTCACCCGGGACTCGGCCCACTTCCGGGACCCCAAAGTCTTCCGCTACGAAGGCGGCGGTGACGCCTATTGGGTGATGGTCGCCGTCGAAGCCCAACAGCAGAAGGTGGTCCTGTACCGCTCTGACGACCTCACATCGTGGGATTTCCTGAGCGAGTTCGGCCCGGCCAATGCCGATGAGGGCGAGTGGGAGTGCCCTGACCTTTTTCCCTTGGCAGTGGACGGGAACCCGGCGGACACCAGGTGGGTGTTGATCGTCAACGTGAACCCCGGCGCTGTGGCCGGGGGATCGGGCGGCCAGTACTTTGTGGGACAGTTCGACGGCGTCCGTTTCGTTCCGGACGCAGCTGCCCTCGCCGCCCCTGCCGGGCTGTCCGCCCTGCCCGATGCGGAGGCACGCACCGAGGCGCTGCAGCACTGCCTCTGGTTGGACTGGGGACGCGACTGCTACGCCTCTGTCTCCTTCAGCAACGTTCCGGGAGGCCGGCGCATCATCATCGGATGGATGAGCAACTGGGACTACGCCAATGAGTTGCCCACTTCACCGTGGCGTTCGGCCATGACACTCCCCCGCGAGCTTCGGCTCGTTACCGTCAATGGCTCGCCACGCCTGCTCCAGGAACCAGTCCTGCCCGTACTGCCGGTCAACAGCTCCTTTGAACCCGGGGATCCCTCCTTCAGCCTGCCGGACGCAGAACCGGGAAGCGCGCTGGTGATCCGCACCGAAATGCGCCTCGAAGGCGAAGGCCTGGTGGAGTTTCTGCTGCTGGGCAGCAGCGACGGCACGCAAGGCACGTACCTTCGTTACGATCCAACTTCTGCCCGGCTCACGCTGGACCGCAGGGAGTCCGGAAACACCGGCTTCCACGCGAAGTTCCCGTCGGTTGAATCAGCGCCCCTTGAACTGGAGGACGGCCTGCTGAAGCTGCTCATCGTCGCAGACCACTGCTCAGTGGAAGTGTTCGCCCAGGATGGCCGCGTTGTCCTGACGGACCTCGTCTTCCCGGACGTTCACAGCCTGGAAAACCGGCTCACCCTGACCGGCAGCCGGGCGACCCTGCTCAAGCTCACCGTTTCGAAGCTCGCCTAAGGAGGACCCCGATGCAAAGAACCCGGCAAAACCCTGACCCCAGGAATCCGCTGGAGGTCCTGGTGGTGGGCGAAGCGATCATGGACATCGTTGTTTCAGCCCAAGGCTCCGTGGAACATCCCGGAGGATCACCAACCAATGTCGCCTACGGCCTGGGCCGGTTGGGTGTTGAAACCGCGCTTTTGACCTCGATTGGCGATGACCCCCGGGCGGCTGCCATCGAACAGCACCTCAGCGGAGCCGGCGTGACCCTCCTGCCGGGCTCCCGGCGCCCGGGCCGGACCGCGACGGCAACGGCCACGCTCGCTGGCGACGGCTCAGCACACTACGACTTTGATATCCGCTGGACCCTTCCCGGAACGGCTCCGGCCACTTTGCCCAAGATCCTGCACACGGGATCAATTGCTACCTTCCTGGCCCCCGGAGCAGCAGCCGTGAAGGAGTTGCTGCTCCAATCGCATGAGCGCTGCCTGGTGACGTATGACCCGAACATCCGCCCGGCCCTCTTGGGAAGCCACGCTGAAGCCAAGAGTATCTTCGAAGAGCTGGTCCCGCTCACCGACGTGGTCAAACTCAGCGACGAGGATGCGCAGTGGTTGTACCCGGGCGTGCACCTGGACGACGTCCCCAGGCGCATCCTCGGACTCGGTGCACGGCTCGTGGCCATCACCACCGGGTCCCGGGGTTCAGTCCTTGCTACCGCGCAGGCCCACGCTGTGGTTCCCGCTGTCGGGTCCAAAGTGGCAGATACCATCGGCGCAGGCGATTCCTATATGTCGGCTTTGATCCATGGCCTCCTGCATCGCGGAAGCGAAGGTCTCTCAGCGTCAGTGCTGGCTTCGTTGGGTCGGACTGCGGCCAAAGCTGCCGCCATCACTGTCCGCCGGGCGGGCGCCAACCCGCCGACATTGGCCGAGCTGCACATGGACCTGCCGGAACAGGAAGCGTTGGTCCCGTGATCCACAAAGGCCCAGGAATGACCACGCTCCCAACCCACCACCCCGAGGGGGTTCACACCATGTCCAGCAACAACTACTACGACGTCACCACGTGGCCTGTTGGCAACCCTTTCGAGGACGTCGGAGAAGTCATCAACAGCATCATCGCCGACATCAAGCAGCGGCAAACCGTCGCGGACGTGAACGACGGCGGTAAGCCGGGTGCGGTGATCTACCTTCCGCCCGGTGATTATCGCCTGCGCACGCAGGTACTGATCGACATAAGCTTCCTCAGGATCCAAGGTTCAGGGCATGGCTTCACGTCATCGAGCATCCGGTTCAACGTGCCGCAGGAAGAATGGTCCGGTTTGCACGAACTGTGGCCCGGGGGCAGCCGGATCCTGGTGGACCTCGCTGCGGGCGACTCTGCGGACGAATCAGAGGGGGCCGCTTTCCTCGTCAAGCGTGAGGGCAGCCCCCGGATCAGTTCCGTTGAGTTCACCGACTTCTGCATCGATGGCCTGCACTTCTCACCGGACGGCTCCGCGCTCCCTGCGGAGAACACGTACGTCAACGGTAAGACCGGCATTCACGTTGCCAGCGCCAATGACTCCTTCCGCGTCAATGGCATGGGGTTCATCTACCTGGAGCATGCCCTTGCCATCCACAAAGCTGATGCGCTCTCCATCCACGACAACTTCATTGCCGAATGCGGGAACTGCATCGAACTGCGGGGATGGGGACAGGCATCCAAGATCACCGACAACCTGATCGGCGCAGGCTTCAAAGGCCATTCAATCTACGCGGAGAACCATGGCGGCCTACTGATAACGGCCAACAATGTCTTCCCCCGTGGTGCCAGCAGCGTCCACCTTTCCGGGGTTACACGCTCAAGCGTCACTAACAACCGCCTGCACTCGTTCTACCCCGGGATGGTGATCCTTGCAGAGGGCAGCTCGGAGAACCTCGTGGCCACCAACCACTTCCTCCGCGATCACGAACCCTGGACGCCCTTCTTCGGGATCGACAACGGCTTGGACGATGACTTTGGACTGCTCAACGTCCACGGCAACCACAACTCGATCTTCGCGAACCATTTCTCCTTGATCGTGGATTCGGAGAGCATCCGGCCCTCCGGAACAGCCCCCGTGATCATCAAGCTCGCCGAGGGTGCGGGCAACATGGTCTCCACCAACCACGTGGTGGCCAAGGACGTCCAGGCCACATCGAGCGAATCCTGCTTTGAAGCGCAGGTGGACGCACTGCTGGCAAGCCGGGCTACGGAAGGACTGCAAGTGACCACCGTCCTGGTCGAATCCGCCTCTGTCCACAACACCGTCCTGGACTCCGGCAGCGAAGCACAGGTGGCGGCCGACCGGACCACCAACGCGGTGAGGGCCACGCCGGGCATCCAATTGACGGCTACACCCGGCATGTAACTGGCAGTAGGGGTTGTTCCCAGCGCTGGGAACAACCCCTACTGCCACTCAGATGGAGTATTCGCCTTTGATCACAAAGAACGAGCCCCGGATCTCTCCTGCCAGTTTGGACTTCTGCCGTGCGAACTTGAAGGTGCCGGCCAGTTCCGCGGGAATCTCCATGCCTTGGGAGAGCTTGAAGCCAACAGCCCGTTTGGATCCCTCATCAAGGCCGTACAGGACATTGATGGACAGGCCGGATTCGTAGAACACGTACGTCCAGCGGGTGCCTTCCACCTCAAAGGACGTGACCTCGAGGGGCCGCGACTCGATGACGAGGTCCCGCTCCTTAAGGACCCGGTTCACGTAGTCGACGATCTCCGGGGACTCCTCCGCCGGGACCGTGGCGAAGACGTGGTTGTACTTGTTCTTGAAATACCGCGCTTCGTTGGCCCGCAGCCCTGCGAGCGCCTCCGCGACAGGGGAAGACTCAAGCCCCGCGGTGGAGACGTTCTGGAAGTCGACGGTGTAAGGCATGGCTCCTCCTGCGTGGGTTCCTGATGGTTGGTTTTACCTTATGCCGGTGGTGGCGGGCGTTGCTTCTCCGATCCTGCTCGGTCCGTGGCCCAGTCCCCCGCCGACCCAGTCCCCCGCCTACCCAGTCCCCCGCCGGAAAGCACAGCCACCTCTTGGGTATCATCAGCAGGTAATCCTAAAGAAGCTTGGGGGCCGTATTGATGACGGGTGCACAGGGGCAGCTGGCGTTCACCGATGAAGCCGGCAGGGACACCACCCTGCGTGAATACGGACTGGACCCGTCCCTCGATTCGCCGCTCCTGCCCAATGCCGCAGTAGCCGGCGCCCTCCAAAACCTGGTGCGCCTGGCCACCGAACTGTGCGGTGTTCCGTTCGGGGTAGTCAACATCATCAGCGCGGACTCCCAGCACCAGATTGGCGCTTGGGGTGTGGACCGCCGCATCTGCTCGCGCGAAGACTCCATGTGCGCGAAGGTCTTCCACTCGCGGGAGGGGACCGTTGTTCCCGACGCAAGGCAGGATGAACGGTTCACGGACAATCCCTTCGTCACCGGCGACATCGGTGCGGTGCGGTTCTACGCATCCATTCCACTGGAGACGGAATCCGGCTTTGTGCCCGGCACTCTCTGTGTCTTCTCCGAAGAACCCCGGGACCTGACCCCGGATCAACTGCGCATCCTGGACGTGCTGGCAAAGCAGGTGGTGGAACTTCTGGAGTTGCAGCACCGGACCACCCAGCTGGACCGGGCCTATGCCGAGTTGAAGGAGAGCAATGCCAAGCTGGCAAGCTTCGCCGGCCGCGTCAGCCACGACCTCCGCATACCGTTGACCACCATCCTCGGTTATGTGGAACTGGTGGAAGACGACCCCCTGATCCAATCCGCCGGCTCTGCCGCAAAGTACCTGGAAAGGATCGGAGCCAGTGGCCACCGCATGCTTGCGATGCTTGAGGACGTGCTCACTTATTCGCGGGTAGGCGGCGGAATCCGCCCCGAATACACCCGGCTCTCCGACGTTGCCTGGGACGTCGCCCGTGATTTGGGCATTGACCACCACGGCATCCTGGAGATAGAAGACGCTGCGGTCTACGCCGACCCCGGACAATTGCGCACGTTGCTCCAAAACCTCCTGAGTAACGCGATGAACTACCGACGCCCGGACCGTGATCTGCGGATCCGGGTGAGTGGAGTCTCGAACTACCACGGGGCCACGGTTTTTGTTGCGGACAACGGCAAGGGCATCGCCCCGGAGGACCGCGCCAAGGTCTTGGAGCCGCTGGTTCGCCTGCGCCGTCCAGGGGACGGCGCAGGCACCGGACTGGGTTTGGCCACCTGCAGCAGCATCGCAAAAGCGCACGGGGGTGAACTGACCCTCAGCGAAACCCCGGGCGGCGGTACCACGGTGATTGTCAGTTTCCCGGCCGGCTCCTGACGCGCCGACGGCCGGAGGCATAAACAACGACGGCGACTACCGCCGTCGTCCTGGTCAGGGCCGGAGGTTGCCGGGCAGCGTCTCTGGGTAACGCCGCCCGGGCCCCCGGCGGGACCCGATGCATGCCGCGGCCCCATCCCACAAGGGGAACTGGAGAACCGGGCATCCGTGCGGTCCTGCCGTCATTAGTAAATATGCTTACCTTCACTCGGCACACGAGTAGTTGGTACTCATATTTCCGGCGGGCGCGACCTTCAACTACGCGCCCGCCAACTGGCAATCCGCTCCTGAACTGCGCCGATACTTCGGCTTACCCAAGGAAGGAGAGGGGGCTGCTACTTCCCTTCCTTGCCCTTACCGGAATTGGTCTTGTTCTTGCCGCCGCTCTTGACCTCGGCGATGACCTGACCGTCCATGGTGGACTCGGGGGCCTTCTTGACCTCCGGGGCCTGCGCCGGGGCTGGTTCTTGCGGTACGTTCGCCGGCGCGGGCTGGACCTGCCCGGTGACAACCTGGGCCTCCTCAGCAACCGGGACCACAACAGCTGCCGGAACAGTGTTGTCCGGGGTGGTGTTGGCCGCTTCCACGGGCACGCTGGTTTGGCGTTCATTCGTTGAAGTTCCCGGATCGGCGGGCCCCGAAGGATCAGCCGAGGTACCGGCAATCGAGCCGCCCTGCAGGAACAGGACCACGGCCAGCGGAATGGCCGCAACACCGGCCGCAACGCCACCAAGGAGCTTCCTCCTAGGCTTGCTGGCGGGCCTCAGGTTTTCCTGCCCACGTCGCGCGGCAGAGACTCGTGCCGCCCGGCGCGCCGAAGGAACGCGCGGGGCGTAAGGAACGTGCGGGGTCCGCGCGGCTACCGGCGCACTGGATGCAACCGGCGCAGTCGTCGGAGCGACGGGCGGCAGGACAGCGGTCGCTGCCATGGCGGACAACCGTCGCGGGCTGGTTAGGGCCTGCTCGACGGCGTCTGCCGAGGGCCGCCGCTCCGGGTCCATGTCCGTCATGGCCTCAAGGAGGCTGATAACGGGAGCGGGCAAGTCCTCGGGGACCTGGGGCCTGCGATGCAGCCGGGCCGCCGCGGTTTCCACCGGAGTGCCCGGATATTCGGCTTTACCCGTCAGGCATTCCAGCAGCACCAGGCCCAGAGAGTAGATGTCGCTGGCCGGGGTCAGGTGCAGGCCTTGGGCCTGCTCGGGGCTGAGGTACTGCGCGGTGCCCACCGTGAAGCCGGTGGCGGTGAGCCGGTTGTCCGACATGACCAGGGCTACGCCGAAGTCCGCCAATTTCACCGACTTCGCGTCGCCTGATTCGTCCGAGACCAGGATGTTCGCAGGTTTGATGTCGCGGTGGATCACTCCGTGCTCATGCACCTGTGCCAGGGCGCCAGCCAAGCGCGCACCAATGGCCGCCGTGTCTTCAACGCTGAGCGGAGCGTCGCTGAGCACTGCCCTCAGGTCGCGGCCTTCGGCGAGCTCCATGACGAGGTAGGCCCGTTCTTCATCATTGCGGGTGTCAACGCCGGCGTCGTAAGCCTGAACCAGTCCCGGGTGATCGAATGCGGCCAGGAGCCGCATCTCCGTCTGCTGACGGAGCTTGAACGACTCGTCGCCGGAGCCCGGGAGGAACAGCTTAAGGGCAACTTCCCTGCCAAGCCGAAGATCCTTGGCCCGGTACACCGTGGACATGGCTCCCCTGCCGAGCACGGATCCCAACTCGTAACGGTCATCAACGATGCCACCACTTGATTCGGCCGATTCGGTGCCGCGGGTATCCACGGTCTCGTCTCTCTTGCCCACCAATTGTCACGCCCTTCAGGCGTTCCCGTGCGCGATGGACCCTCAATGTCCATCACCTACCAGGTAACGCCGTCGATCAAACTTTCACGGTAGCCGCGCGGTCCGCTGTGTGGAGCGAATTCCTTGCGGCTCGAGCAACCCTGCATCTGAACAGCATCATCCGGTTCACCAGATTAGTCATCAGGATACTTACTACCTCGGCGAAGGGGCAACCCGGCACATGAATCCGTGTGGCGTACTGAACTGCGGAGCGCCGGGACTTCAGGGCAGAATGGGACGCATGACCCTCACGACTTTCGCCCTCGTACGCCATGGCCAAACCGACTGGAATGCCGAGCGCAGGCTTCAGGGCGCCACGGATATTCCGCTGAATGACGTGGGGCGACAGCAGGCCCGGGACGCCGTCAATGTGCTGTCCGCTTATGAGTGGGACACCATCGTCTCTTCGCCGCTGAGCCGCGCCGCCGAAACCGCGGACTTGATCGCAGAGGGGCTTGGACTGAACATTGCGCGCCGCGTTCCGAAACTGATTGAACGCAGCTTTGGCCCCGCAGAGGGGCTTCAGGCAGGGCCGGAACTCGAAGCATTGCGGATTCCGGGAGGATTCCGCGGGGGCGAAAGCGATGACGATGCAGCAGCCCGCGGGATTGACGCACTGAACGATCTCGCCGAGGAATTCGCCGGGCAGCGCGTGTTGGTGGTCAGCCATGGGACGTTAATCCGGCTGACCCTCAGCCGTGCGATCGGCCGGAAGTTGGACAGTGTCCACAACGCTGTCTTGAACCTGGCCCACCACCACGCCGTGGACGGCTGGCAACTGGACTTCTACAACGGCGAGCGCCTCGTCGAAGTGGTGGAAAGCTGATTTCCTCCCCGAAATAGACCCCCAGGTTATTGACATAAGCCATGCAGGTTTTTATATGCTCGTGCCAGTCAAGAAGTTGGCCGTCCAAAGTCCAGTGCGCTGGAGGTCTCCTTGGCACCCCTTCTGGCCGATTCCCGTGCAGATAAGCATGCCGCTTCCTACGGGAGCCAAACCCCGCCTCCTAATGAGGTGCGGCCTGACAGTGCGATCCGGACACTGACGGCCATCGTGACCTTGGCCGCCGATGGATGGTTCGAACTCAGCGTCCGTCAGATACCCGGACTGGTGGTGCACGCGAGCAGGCTCGACCGGGCACCGGAGGCCGTCCGCGCGGCCGCATGCCAATCAACCGGCAGGGCACCCTGGGAGTTCGACGTACACGTCCAATGGTGATGGTTGCAGAAGCCAGCAACCTGAGTGGTCACTATATTTAATGGCAGGTATGCAACTCTTCACCGTAGGCCACGGCACCACACCCCAAGCCGACTTCGCCGAGCTTCTGCGGTGGGCGGAGGTGGAGTCGCTGGTTGATGTGCGGATCGGTCCGGGCAGCCGGAAGCATCCGCACTTTGGCAAGGACTCGATGGAAGCCTGGCTCCCGGAGGCAGGCATCGCGTACCGCTGGGAGAAGGAACTGGGCGGCTTCCGCAAACTCCTCCCGGACTCACCGGATACCTCGCTCCGCAACGATTCCTTCCGCGCTTACGCCGGCTACATGCGGACGCCGGAATTCGAGGCAGCCCTGAAGCAACTCCTGGCGGAAGCCGACCGGCAACGTACCGCCATTATGTGCAGCGAGACAGTGTGGTGGCGCTGTCACAGGCGCCTCATCTCAGATCACTGCACCCTGCTGGACGGGGTTCACGTACGGCACCTCATGCCAGGGCCAAAGCTGGTGGATCACGCGGTCACGTCCGGCAGCCGGGTACTGGACGGACAGCTGAGGTACGACGCCCCCACTGGCTGAGAACGCGGGCTACTTGGCTGCGAGGCGGGTGCGCAGCTGTTCGGCGAAATCCTCGTATGCGGCGGCGATCTCTTCCAAGTCGACCGTGAGGGGGAAGTCAATGACTGGTTGCCGCTCGGCCAGCAGTTCGGCGGTCTCCTCAACTACGGCCTGCTGCTCGAAATCGCCCAGGCCCACCTCGGTGAGGAAGTCCGGATTTACCCGGACCACCGATTCGCCGGTCTGCCCCTCCGAGGCCCAGCGCACCAAGTACTCGTCCTCATTCACGCGTTCGAATTCGAATGTCTTCTCCATAAAGAGCAGCCTAACGGTCACAGCGCACGACGGCGGGGCTGCCGCCGTCGTGCGCTGTTGACCTTCGGCGAGGTCAGACTTCCGGGCGCCGCTCCACAATGGTCTCCGGGGCCGTACGCCGTTCCACCACCGTGTGGCGTGTCCGGTTGGACATGATGATGGAAATGATGAGGCCCAGCACGCCTACCACCATCAGGATGTAACCGATCAGCACCTGGTCCATGAAGGGAATCAGCCCCGGGGCCAGGGCGAAGGCCAGGATGGCTCCAATGGCGATCAATGCAATGGAAGAACCTATTCTCATGACGTGCTCCTTCCGCGTCCGGTCGGGCACAGGGGGTAATCCCGACCGCTGGATATAGTCAGAGTACTGATCAATTCCGCTGACGGCTAGGGTTTTGTGTCCTTCTTTGTCCCACGCAGAAACGCCGTGCCGGACCAGGCGAACGGTCCGCCGCACTCGCCCTGTTCCCGGCAAGCGGGTACGGTCAGGCTAAGTCCTGTCCCCGGGAAAGCAAGGAGCCGCCCTATGCCGAAGATCGAGGATTACGCACTGATCGGAGACCTCCATACGGCCGCCTTGGTGGGCCGCAACGGCTCCATCGATTGGATGTGCCTGCCCCGGTTCGACTCGCCGGCCTGCTTCGCCGCTCTGCTGGCGGACAGTGACGCCGGCCGGTGGCTCCTGGCCCCCGCCAACCCGGCCCCCGGCAGTGACGGCAACTGCACGCGCCGCCGGTACCGCGAAGACACGCTGATCCTGGAAACGGAATGGGATGTGGACGGCGGCAGCGTCCGGGTCACGGACTTCATGCCGGTGCGCGACGACGCCGTGGACCTGGTCCGGATTGTCGAGGGCCTCAGCGGCGAAGTGGCCATGACCATGGAACTCGTCCTCCGCTTCGACTACGGACGCGTGGTGCCGTGGGTGCGGAGGCATGGCCAGGGAATCAGCGCCGTCGCGGGTCCGGATTCGGCCTACCTCACCACGCATGCCCCGCTTCGAGGCCACGACAAGCGAACCGTCAGCGAGTTCACCGTCCGGGCCGGGGAACGGATTCCTTTTGTGCTGCGGTGGGCGCCAAGCCACGAACCCGAGCCCCGCCGGATCAATCCCTCCCGGGCCCTGGACACCACCTGTTCGTTCTGGCGCGACTGGATCGACCGGAGCGAGATCACGGGCAAATACAAGGAACCAGTGGAGCGCTCGCTGATTACCTTGAAAGCACTCACTTATGCACCGACGGGCGGGATCGTGGCAGCTGCAACCACGTCCCTTCCCGAACAGCTGGGCGGCTCCCGGAACTGGGACTACCGCTACTGCTGGCTGCGCGACGCTTCCCTGACGTTGCAGTCACTGCTGGCCGCCGGGTACACGGAAGAAGCGGCAGCATGGCGGGACTGGCTGCTCCGCGCGGTGGCCGGGGACCCGGCGGACCTCCAAATCGTCTACGGGCTCGACGGCGCCAGGCGGCTTCCCGAATTCGACCTGCCATGGCTGCCCGGTTACGAAGGTTCGGCGCCCGTGCGCATCGGCAACGCCGCGGCACCGCAGCTGCAGCTGGACGTCTGGGGCGAGGTTCTGGATGGCCTGGCCCTCACCCGGGCAGCCTCCCCGGCGGGATCGGGGGACAGTTCCTGGGATATCCAGATCGCTTTGATGGAATTCCTCGAAGGAGCCTGGGACCAGCCGGATAACGGGTTATGGGAGATGCGGGGCCCGCGCCGCCACTTCACGCATTCGAAGGTCATGGCATGGGTGGCCGCCGACCGCATGGTCAAGGGCGTCAGGAAGTCCGGGCTGCCCGGACCCGCTGACCGCTGGGCTGCGCTCAGGTCCACCATCCACAAGGAAGTCATGACCGATGGCTTCAATCAGGAGCTGAACACGTTCGTGCAGTCTTACGGCAGCACGGAACTGGACGCGAGCCTGCTTCTCATTCCCCGAGTGGGGTTCCTGCCGCACAACCACCCCCGGGTTGCGGGCACTGTGCAGGCGATCCAGGAACGGCTCACCGAGGACGGCTTGGTGCTGCGCTACAGGACGGAATCCGGGCACGACGGCTTGGAAGGCCACGAAGGCGTGTTCCTGGCGTGCTCGTTCTGGATGGTGGATGCCCTGCTGGGCATCGATCGGAAGGACGAGGCAACGCAGATGTTCGAACGGCTCCTGGACCTGCGGAACGACGTCGGCCTGCTGAGCGAAGAATGGGACCCGCGGAACCAGCGGCACTTGGGAAACACCCCGCAGGCGTTCAGCCACTTTCCGCTCATCCACTCGGCCCTGCAGTTACACCATGGCCAGGCCCATGACAGCGACACTCCGTTTACGGAACGGAAGCACGGCCAGCAGGAGTCAATGCCCAAGAACCCCGAACCGTCCAGAGGAAAGAGGTAGCTCCGGACTGCTTACACAGCTTCAGCTCTCGGTCTTCTGCTCGTCAGGATCCGGGAGTTCGGCCTTGTGCCTGGCTTCCTCAAGGTGCTGATCGAGCTTCCGCTCCGCATCACGACGGCGCTGGCCGACGGCCCGCATCTGCTGGGTGGTGGGCGAACCGACGTCGTCGCCGGTACCGTAGCCGCGCTCCTCCGAGGGCGCGGCGGGGCTGGACTTCTCCTGGTCATCCATAGGGACATCGTCCCACTGTCAGCCCCGCAGCGACACCACGGGTACCGGGCCTAGCGGGCTTCCGGCCACCCGGTGTAGGACTCGGCGAGGTATGCCTTTCCGTGTTCGGAGGAGACCACCGAGCGGAGTTCACCAAGCTGGCGGGCGCGATCAAAGTCGTCGGCGCCAGGGACGGTGTGCAGCATCGAGGTCATCCAGTAGGAGAAGTGCTGGGCCTTCCAAACCCTGTCGAGCGCCCGGTCGCTGTAGGAATCCAGCAGGGCCGAAGAAGCCTTCGAGTAGAAGGAATCGAGGCCTTCAAAGAGCACCCTGACATCGTTGATGGCCAGGTTGAGGCCCTTGGCACCGGTCGGCGGAACGGTGTGCGCGGCATCGCCGGCCAGGAACAGGTTGCCGTAGCGCATGGGGGTGTGCACGAAGCTGCGGAAAGGCAGGACCATCTTGTACAGGACAGGGCCTTCCTTGAGCTCAAAGCCGTTGCCGTTGACGCGCTTGCGGAATTCGGACCAGATGCGTTCGTCGTCCCAGGCGGCCACGTTTTCTTGGGGGTCGCACTGGAAGTACATGCGCTGGACGGTTTCCGTGCGCTGCGAGATGAGCGCGAATCCGTGCTCCGAGTTGGCATAGATTAGTTCATCCGAGCTGCGCGGGGCTTCGGCGAGAATCCCGAACCATGCAAAAGGGTACTCGTGGAAGAACCATTTGCGGTTGGCTTCCGGGATCTGGAAGCGGCAGTGGCTGCGCGAGCCGTCGGCACCCACCAGGAAGTCGGCCTGGATCTCGAACTCCTGGCCCTCCGAATCGGTGAACCAGACTTTCGGCTTGCCTTCGAGGTCGGACACGGAGGTATCCGTGACGCTGTACCGGACGTCGCCGCCGTCGGCCTCGCGGCGCGCAGCGAGGTCCATGAAGACGTCGGTCTGCGGGTAGAGCCACACCGACTCCCCAACGAGCTCCTTGAAGTTGATCCGGTGGCTTTCGCCGTTGAAGCGCAGCTCAATGCCGTCGTGGCGGTCACCCTCGCGCAGCACCCGATCCGACACTCCGGAGTCAACCAACAGGTTGACGGTTCCGTGCTCCAGAATTCCGGCGCGTACAGTTTCCTCGATGTCCTTGCGGCTGCGGATCTCCACCACTACCGATTCGATGCCCTGCTTCGCCAGCAGGTGGGAGAGCATGAGCCCTGCGGGTCCGGCGCCCATGATGGCGACTTGGGTGGTGATGGTGGTGCGTGCCATGATTTCCTCGCTCCGTTGCGGTCCCGGCGGTCCCGGGTGAGTCTCACCTCAGTGTGGACCGGGGCGCGTGACAGGCGTTACATGGATTCCGTTGAACGGAATCCGGTTACTCGTCGAGGCGTCGGCTGATGCCCCGGGCCGCCGTCTGGAGAGCCGGCACCAGCGCTTGCAGGCGCACCTCCGCAAGAGGCACCACAACGCCCAAAGCAGCGACGGCCCGACGCTTACCGTTCATCACGGGGACCGCGATGCCCCACGTGTCCGGATCAACGACGCCCGCGAGTTGCGCATAGCCTTGCCTGGCGCTTTCCGCCAGGAGGTGACGCACGACGTCGGAAGTCACCTTTCCGGAGGGGTCCTCGAATTGGCGGAGGTACTCCGCCTGCAGTTCGCGGGGCTGGTGGGCCATCAAAGCGAGGCCCGCCGAGGAAATATGGACCGGCATGCGACCGGCGACCTGCGCCCTGTTCGTTACCGAGCCACGCCTGGACAGTCGCTCTACAAAGAGTGCCTCCCACCCTTCCAGCACAGCCAGGTTCACGTTCTGGTTCAAGACCTGCTGAATGTCTTCCATGAAAGGCATCGCAGCCTGACGCAGCGCGAGCGTTGGCGAATTGCGGTTCACCAGCTCCCAGAGCCTCAACCCCAGGCGGACTGTTCCGCCGGGGCCCAGGTCCAACAGGCCATGATCGGCCAGTTGCCGGACCAGCCGGTGCGCCGATGACAGCGGCAAGGAAGCCCGCTCCGCCACCTCCGCCAGCTGGAGCGTCGTGACTCCTTCAGGGAAGGCAGCGATGACCCGGACCACGCGGTCCACCACCGAATCGCCCGACGCCGAGTTGGCCATTTTCCTCCCAAGGTCAACGGCATCAGCCATGGATGCCTTCCATTCAATGGTAAAACGTGCGTCACGTAACAGCTCCCGGTGATACAAATCTCATAACCAACCGATCATTCTGACGGTCGGGACCCGACCCATCATGTACCGAGGACGCTATGCCGACGATGACATCTGCCCGCCGCTCACAATGGCCCGTGTGGCTCTGTTGGCTCGCCATGGTCCTGGACGGATTCGACCTCGTGGTCCTGGGCACGGTCATTCCCACGCTCATCAAGACCGGCGAGCTCGGCTTCGACGCTGTTGGCGCCACGTTCGCAGCCACCATCTCCCTGGTCGGCGTGGGCCTGGGTGCGCTCTTCATTGCCCCGCTCTCGGACAAGTTTGGTCGCCGCAAACTACTGATCGCTTGCGTGGCAGGTTTCTCCCTCTTCACCTTGGCGGTGGCGTTCGCCCCCAACGTTGCAGTGTTCTCCGCCCTTCGCCTCCTGGCAGGGCTGGGCTTAGGAGCCTGCCTCCCCGCAGCCTTGGCCTACATGAACGACTACGCCCCGGCGGGGTCAGCGGGCAAGTCCACCACGCGCACCATGACCGGCTACCACGTGGGCGCCGTGGCCACTGCTTTGCTGGCCATCCTCATCATTCCCAACTGGCGCCTCATGTTCATCATTGGCGGCGCGGCCGGCCTGGTACTGCTGCCGTTCCTGTGGGCCAAGCTGCCCGAATCCCTCCCCCAAGCAGCCCCCGCTCCGTCCGCTGACGCTGCCAAGGCCCCTGCCGCCGTCGGGCGTTCAACCGAAGAGCCCAAGACCGGCTTCCGCGACCTTCTGCGCAAGCCCTACCCCGTGGTCGCCGTGGGAATCGGCATCGCGTCGTTCATGGGACTGCTGCTGGTTTACGGCCTCAACACATGGCTGCCGCAGTTGATGGCCGCAGCCGGCTATCCGGTCAGCACCGGCCTGACGCTGCTGCTTGTGCTGAACCTTGGGGCCGTTGCCGGGCTGTTCCTCGCAGGTGTCCTGGCCGACAAGCATGGGACAAAGCGGATCGTGCTGCTGTGGTTCGGCTTGTCCGGTGTTCTGCTGGCCATCTTGAGCGTCAAGATCCAGAACGAATTCCTGCTCAACGCAGCCGTGTTCGTTACCGGCGTGTTCGTCTTCAGTTCGCAGGTACTGGTCTATGCGTGGGTGAGCCAGCTGTTCCCGGCCCACCTCCGCGGCACAGGCCTCGGGTTCGCTGCGGGCGTTGGCCGCCTGGGCGCCATTGTTGGCCCGGCCGTGACCGGCACCTTGGTAGCCGCCAATATCGCCTACCCTGCAGGATTCTACGTGTTCGCCGCGGCAGGCCTCCTCGCACTCGTAGCACTGCTTGTTGTCCCCACGCACATCCACGCGGACAAGAAAGCCGTGCCGGCGGGAGAACGGTAGCCGCCGGCACGGAGACTTACAGGCCCCGCGAACCTGAATCCCAGAGGGTTCGCGGGGCCTGTGCTTTATGGTCCGCCGCTGCGGAGCAACGCTTCCGCAGCCCTGTCCAGCAGGTGCGGGCGTGCGGCGTAACACTGATCGGTCACCCGCCGGAGGGCTGGAAGGGCTTGGATCGCGTCGCTGAGGCGGTCTTTGCGGATCATCTTTTCCATGGCCCTGCAGTGGCGTTCGGTAACGCGGGCGCCCACCATCGACGAGGAAATCTTCAGGCTCAGGACCGCTTCGAGGCTGGGCTCGGCTTCGGCCGCGGCCAACCCGACGTCGATCCGTTCCATCCGCATTGGCAGCATGGACAGGTAGGTGGAGAGGAAGCGCAGCACGTGAGCGGCGTCGCCCAGTTCTTCAGCCAGCGCCCGCAGCGTGCCCATGTAGAGGTGCGCCGGGCCGGTTTCATGCGTTCCAGTGGGGAGTTGCAATGCCGCTGCGGGCTGCATCACAGCGGCATTCAGGGGCGGCCCGGAACCGTTGCCATCGGGGGCGGGTCCACTCATGCTGTTGCCCATGGGCCCGGCCCTCCTTCCATGGCTTCGGTGACCGCCTCTTTAGAAGTGTGGGACAGGCGGCTCAGGCTTTCCTGAGGAAATGCTCAAGTCTGGCTCAGGAAATCCCCGCCCCTCCCCGCCCCTCCCCTCACCCACCCCCGCACCCAAGCACCCAACTGGGTCGCATTTGTGCGCGTTTTCAGCGCTGAAAACGCGCACAAATGCGACCCAGTTGGGCCGGCGGGCGGGGCATCTGGACGGAACATAAGCATGCTGATAGTCCTGTAGGTATGGAACAGCCAGACAGTCCAGTCCGCGGACGTGCTGAGCAGCAACGGCTGCGGTTGCGATATTGCCGTTGAGGACGGCGTCATGGTGGGCATCCGCGGCCGGGAAGCGGACGTGATCAACAAGGGCAGGCTGGGGCCGAAGGGACTCTTCGCGAGCTGGCAGGGGGTGTCCAACAAAGACCGTCCCACTAAACCGCTGATCCGCGAAAACGGCCGCCTGGTGGAAACGGATTGGGACACGGCCATGAACGCCATCCAGCCGTTTGGCCGCAACCGGCACGCCTGGGGTAGGCCCTCCGCTCCCAAAAACAATCAGTGCGGCAGCAACCCCAGAACCGGCAACGCAACCGACGTCGATATTGCCATGGCGGCGGTGTTGGCAATGACCGGGTGGTAACCGGCAGGCAGTCGCGTGGCGATGCCGCGCGCAACGGGCGGCGCCACTAAGGCCCCCAGCAGCGCCCCGCCGATGATGGATGTCCATGAACCGTTGAAGGCCAGCACTGCCGCCGGGGCGACGGACACCACGGACGCGTACGTAGCCGCCCAACCGCCGTCGCGGAACCACTCCCGCCACAGCACGACGCCGAACGCGGACGTCAGCGCCTGCGCAAAGAGGATCCCGGGAAGCAGGTTCGAACCGTAGGAGGGCAGGCCCGGGTTCAAGGCGAACGCTGCGCCCACACCCAGGATCACGCCTGCGCTGGCGAGTTCGTTGGCAAAGAAGTGGGTTTCCGTGAAGTCTTTCAGGACGCGCCGTGCGGCCCAGAAGGTGTCGCTCTTCCAGGTAGGGCCCGACGTCGGATGGCCGGTTTGCGTCGTCGTCTTGCGCCGTTCTACGGCTCGCGGAGCCAGCCACGGAAGCTTCCGCGCGACGGCGAACGACACCGCAGAACCCAAAGCCATCGCCAGGACGTTGGCCACCACTGCCGGAAGCCCCAGCGGCACCGAGACTGTGGGGATCAGCAGGAGGGCAAGCGGGGTCGTGGTGGCCGCGCCAAGCACCGCTCCGGTCAGGCACGACCACCAGCCGCCCCCGTACACCAGAACCATGGCGGGTGCGACGCAAACGAAAGGAACGAACGTCGGCTGCCATCCGCCGTCGAGCATCCACCCGAAGGCTGCGTTGGACAAGGCGAGGCTCAGCGCAGCAGATGCGAAGACCCACGGCCACAGGCCCGTGCCGTAGCTCAGCTCTCCTGCCCAGCGTTTCCGACGGCGGCCTGCCCACCATGCGATGACGGCGCCGGTCAGAAGACTTGCTGCGGCCAGATCGGACTTGAAGAACAGTGGCTCGGTCATGTCGCCGAAGAACCAGCGCACGGCATCCAGAGGCGAACCGTGGACGCTGCCGGACCACCCTTCGAAAACCGGGCCGATGCGGGGCGAAACCTCCGATAGCACGTGAAGGAGGGCGGCAAACACGCCTACCGCAGCGGCCATGCCGAGGGCTCCGAGAGCGGTGCCGGCCGCAGAAAGTTCGCTCCGCTGTTTCCGAATGGGAGGCGTAGCGGCGGTGGCTGCTGAAGAGAAGGTCATGGCTGCCCTTGGAGTCTTGAAGGTGCTTTTCAGAAGCAGCGTAAACCGGGTGGGCGGGGCGTGATCTTGCGCGCGGATTGTGACCGGCGAGCAACACCATCCCGGAAGACCCCGGGCATGCAAAAGGCCCCGCCCCGTCTGCGTAAACAGACGGCGCGGGGCCTTCAGGCTCAGGACGCTAGGCCCGCTTGCGGGTGAGCAGTCCCCAGATGATGAGGACGATCAGTGCACCGCCGATGGCGAGCAACCACGTGGAAAGCGACCAGAACTCGTTGATGCCCACGTTGAACAGGACGCTGCCGATCCATCCACCAAGGACGGCACCAACGATTCCGAGCAGGAGAGTCGCAAGAATACCGCCGCCCTGCTTGCCAGGCTTGATGGCCTTGGCAATGGCACCGGCGATCAGGCCCAGAATGATCCATCCAAAGATTCCCATTTTTCTTCTTTCTCTAGTGCTTTGGTCCTTCCCGGCGTCCACGTGTGCGCCCGGGAGGACCTTGGTTTAGCCTTGCCAGCGGAGACGCCGGAACATACCGGCGACTTGCTTGGCAGACGGCCTACCGGCCGGATCGGGGTCTGTCATGGCATGCAATGCCATGGACCAGCGCCGCCGAACCGTGCCGGGAACTCGGGGTTCGCTGAGAGTCCTGGCAACCATGGACTCCAGCGGAGGGCCCGGGAATGCCTTGGTGCCCGTGAGGCACTCAAGGGTCACCAATCCCAGGGAATAGATGTCACTCGCAGCGGTGGGAACTTCTCCGCACACCGCTTCGGGACTCATGTAGTGGGGCGTCCCGGAGGACGAACTCCTTGCCGTGTGCGCCGGACTGATCGCGACACCGAAATCGGTCAGCATGGCGGGACCAGTTCCAGCGTGGCCCGGGACCATGATGTTGCCGGGCTTGACGTCGTTGTGCACAATCCCGCGTCGGTGCAGGTACGCCAGGGCGTTTGCAATATCGGTCATCCAAGCAGCTGTCGCGCCGGAGCCTGCGGGTGCTTCCCGGAGGACGGCGCGCAGGTCCTGCCCGTTCACCAGGTCCATCACCACATAGTGGTGGGGCTCGCCGTCGGCTATGAGGCTGCCCGAATCCCGGAGACGCACAATGTTCTTGTTCCGCAACCGCTTGTGGATTTCGAGTTCGCGTTCGAAAGCTCCACCACGGACCCGGCCCGTTTCGCGGAAGACCTTCACGGCCACCACCGAACCTGCACGGGCGTCCAAAGCCTCGTAGACGTGGGCCTCGGAGCCACCTCCGAGCCATCGTCCCAGGCTGTACCGGCCACCCAGCAAGCTGTCATGACTGCTTGCCACCGGCGCATTCGAGCCCATCGCTTCGTGATGCAGGCTCGACGGCAGGGTGCCCGATCCCAGAGGACCGGCTGCAGGAATGATGGCTGTCATTTGGAGACACCGTTCACGGGATCCGTGGCCTCAATGTCCATCCGGAACCCGCTTTCGCAGGACATTTCGTTTGCGGGAGCTTCCTCCCTTGCAACGACTGTCATGTCATCTCCCACAATCTCGAATAAGTATCTTGGATATCTAGTTATATGTGTACTTACTACTTAAGTCCAGCCGGGTGGTCAATGTTGATCAATCCCATCGATCGCTTCCCGCATTCGCTTCAGGAAGTCGACCACCACCACGGCCTCGCCGCGACTGAGGGACGCCGCGACGTCCATCATTCGCCGGTGCATGCCGCTGAGAGTCTTGCGAACCTCCTCGTCAGAGTCCGACGTCGGCCTCAGCACCAAGGCGCGACGATCGGTCGGGTGCGGCTCGCGCACGAGGTGACCCGACTTCACCATGCGGTCCACCAGGCTGGTCATGGAGGCGGAGGTGATCCCCAGCCGCGTGGCGAGTTCCTTGGGTCCGACCATCCTGCCCGCGCGCTCGTATTCCAGGAGGTAGCGCAAAGCCAGAAGGTCCGTTTCGCCCATGCCCATGGAGGAGCGGGTTCGCCGACGCATGGCAGCCTCAGCCGAACGATAATCCCGCAGGGCATTCAGGACTTCGACGGCAACAGTTTCGCTCCCGTACCAATATCCTTCCTTCACGACATCCGCAGTCATGGACCATTCCTTCGTTAGACGAGTAGCTTGGCTGTCTAAGTACTATGGTACTACTAAGGAAACTTATTAAATGACGAGCATACAGGTTCGGGTCGGGTGCGCCCAGCAGACCTCAGGCGTGCTGCCTATCCGGTGGCGCTACGAGCGCAACCGTCGCCAGGCTGCCGGGGCCACCACGACGGCTACACCAATGACGGCGCCGATCACTGTCTCCACGATCCGGTCCCGCAGGAGCAGGCCCGGGTCCACCGGCGCGGCCAAGAGGGTGGCGATCAACGCCAACGGCGTGACGAAGACCTGAGCCACAAAATATTGCCGCGCGATGAAAAGTTCGGCGCCGAACTGGCATGCGGCGATCACCAATACCATCCCCCACGGCGCCGGATTCAGCCAGAGGATGGCGGCCATCAGCAGCAGGCCGATCACTGTGCCGGCTATTCTTTGGAAACCCCGGCTGATCCTGTGGCGCGTCGAGTGCCCCACCAATGGAACGACGGCCGCAACCATCGCCCAGTAACTGTGCCCAAAACCGAGCCTCTCCCCTACCAAAGTGGCAATGGTTCCGGCGAGTCCCGCTGCCACCAGGTAGCCGCCGCCTTCGAGCCAGATCGCGCGGCGTTCCAGAGCGGTGTGACGGATGCGGGGCGGCCGCTTCCATGGAGTTCGATGGCTCTTGAGGATGCGGGACGACATGCCGATCAGCAGGCTAAGGAGCGTGGTCAGCACGGCCACAAGCATCGCTTCCCATAGCGGCGGCTGCGCGGGGATGGAGGCAATCGCGGCGAAGGCGAAGATGTGAAAGAGAGAGCCGCCGGGGCGAAGCCGCCAAGCTGCCACCACAACGGAGCAGAGGCCGGCAACCAAGGTAGTCGCAGCTGTCAGGAGCCACGAATACGCAGTTCCCTCGACCCCCAGAGTCTGCGCGACCCGGGCCGTCAGGGTGGCGAAAAGGATGACCAAAAGCATGAAGCTTCCGGCCCGGAGTTGGCTACGGAAGCGCACGCTATGCGGCTCATTGCCGCCCATAGATGCCGGTGAACGCACCGAACGACGCGAACACGGCCAAGTCCAGCCGCCCCAGCAGCGTCAGGGTAATGAGGGGGACGAACACGCCTACAGCGCAACGGATGGCCGGGTGATGGTCCTTGTTCGACGGGCCCATCGTGAACATTTCCGCTACAGCCTTCAAAGAGCGGCTCGCCTTTCGTCGCAGGATCAAAACGTACGACGGCGGCACTGGCGTCCGCTTCCTAGGTTACGCCCGGGCGGTTGGTCACCTTGCGTTAGGCAGGCGGATAGTGGGCGTAGTCACGCGGCATGTGTGCAAGACAGTGACAACCCGGGCTTGTGGTCCGAAAGGGCAATAAACGTCCCACAAGCCCGGGAGCTTGCAACTTGGCTGCTAGAAACGGGACGTCGCCCAAGTGGCTGAACTTGATGCCACTGGATTGCCGGCCGCGTCCGTCAGGCCCGGCGCTGGGGCAAAGTTCGCCACACCAGCCGTTTGGCTGCCATTCTTTGGGCTACCAGTGACCGTCGCCCCCAGAGTGACACTGAGCTTCTTCGTAGCTGGATTCCACTCCAGGCTCGAGCCGCTGTAACTGAGAGTGCCCGACTGGTAGTAGGTACCGCCCAGGGCCACCTTGCCGAAGCGGAATGTGGGGCATGCGGCGCCCGAGACCGTGAGTTCATTGCCGGAAGAGACATTGACCGTAAGACCGCTCAAGGTCTTTGAGTTTTCGCTCTCCGTCCATGAACTGCAGATGCTGCCTCCGCTAAGCGGTTCCGAGAAGCTAATCACCACGGAATCGTTCGGCTCGATCTTGCCGGTTACACTGCTCCCGCCGCCGTTGACAAGTTGAACGCCCGTTACGGTCGGAACCACAATGTCCTTGAACGACGTGGCAGCACCTGCTGGGCCAGTGTTGCCTGCCGCATCCGTAGCTTGAGCGGAGAAGCTGAGGGTCCCGTCGGCGAAAGCACTCAGATCCAAGACCACAGTTGTAGGAGTACTGGTAGCACTCGTTATGGTCCGGGTCATGGGTGCTGCGCCTGTTCCGGTGACGGTCAGCGTCACCGAAGATCCGGGTTCTGCGGAGACATCCACAGGCACCTTGTTCGCGGTTTCCTTATTGACGTAGGCAGGAACCGTCAACGATGGCGCGTCGGGGGCAGTTGTATCCACTAGGTTCCCGACGCTCCTCGCACTCTCCTGCCCCTGCCACAGGGCAAGCATGGGCGTGACGGTGTAGTACCAAGTCCCTGCGGGAACATTCGCCTCCACGCATGCCAAGGACGTGACAGTCCCGGCGCACGCACCTGTAGCAGGCACGCGGTTTCCGCCGCTCGCAGCGCCGTAGCGCGCAATGCTGTAGCCGGTCACGGCCCTGCCTGCCGCCGTCGTACTGGCCGCCCAGGTGACCGACACGTTGGTGCCGGTCACGCTGGTGGACGGCTTTGAGCCCTGCGCCAGCGCGTCGGACTTGGCCGCAGCGCCGTTGCTGCTGACCGAGCTCCAGAATGCGCTTGCCGCAGGGCCGCTCCAGGAAACCAAAAGAATGCCCAACGCCACCACGAGAAGGCGGTTCCAGCCGCCCATGCTGACTCGGTCGGCACGACGATGCCGGTTCACTTCCGTACCTCCAGCGTGACGGGGATGGTGAATTGCGCGCCTTGGCAGGCGGAGGGTGATGCGGTGCTCATGCTTGCAGCGCCGGGCAGGGTGAGAAGAACGGAAGTGTTCGCAGCGATTGCCGTGGAGGTCATTTGGGCCGGCGTGAACGTTACGCCTGTTGGGGCGCAGCCCGGATGTGCGCCGTCGGCGGTGATGGGCCCATTGGCGGTCACGCTGTGGACAGCGACGCCGTGCGGGTTCGGGTTGGTGATGCGGAGGACAACGTCCGCCGACCCGCCCGGAACCAGGCTGGTTTGTGGGGAATCGCCCGGAACGAGTGCGTCCACCGTGACGGTCTGCATGGTGCCGTTCGTCGCCGATCCACTGCCCAAACCGGCCGCGGTCCAGTAGGCGTACGCCGAGCCGACGCCGCCCAAGAGGCAGAGAGCCGTGGTGGCGGCTGCCGTGCGGGCGAGCCTGCCTGGACGGGCTGGGTTGCCCTTGCGATACCGGTGCATGCGGGAGATGTTCATGTCAGTTTCCCTGTCCCATCCCCGAGTACGTGAAGTGGAGCGTGGCACCTTTGCAACCGTCCTGAAGCAGCTGGGTGTCCAGCATCCTGGTCTGCGGCCACTTGCTTTGGGGTATACCCAACCCGGAAAGGCTGCTGGAGCCGGCCGGCACCGTGAACGGATAGGTGCCGCTGAACTGGGTCAGCGCGTAATCCGCCGTGGTGCAAGGGAGGTTTGCCGCCACGGCCTGCGGGGTACGAACCACCTGGCTGATCGCGACCGACACATTGGTCACAGCGATGCTCTTGCCGATGGGGTTTGCAATCTGCAGCTCAATTGGCCGGGAAGTCCCCGGAGCCAGCGGACCGTTCACTGTGCCCGTTACGCCGAAGTTTCGCTTGACCTCCTGGACATTCAACTGCGCCGACGCCGTGGATTGCATGCCTCCGCCGGTCCCGGTGATGGTGAAGTCGGTCTTGCCCGCCGGCGTACTGGGTGCGGTGGTAACGGTCAACGTCGCCTGGGCGGTGCTGCCGGACGTGAGGTTGACCGACGACGGCGACCACGCGGCTGTTGCTCCTGCCGGCAAGCCCACGACGCCGAACGTCACCGGACCAGCGAAGCCTCCCTTGGAGGCGGCGGCCGCCGTGTAGGTGACTGCCAGCCCTTGGTCCGTGCTCCGGCTCGACGGCGACAGGGTCACCGCGATGCCCTTGGCTTCTTTGCCCGGGGTGCCTTGTCCGTTTGACTGTCCGTTGCTAGCCGCCAAGGCCGTGACTGGTACCAGTGCCACCAGCACGGCGAGGATCACGGCGCGGAGCGGCATTCCACCTCGGAGGAAAGGCCTGCGGCGCTCTTGCGTGGGGTCCATGGAAGAAGCTCTTTTCGGACGGGCCGGGTGTTACGGAACTGGGGGCAGGCAGCCGGGCCGGGGACCGCCGTCGTTGGTCAGTCCCCGGCCTGAGGCCGCTACTCGCTGGTGACGCTGACCGTCACTACTGCGCCCTTGCAGGCGTCCTGGTTGTCCTCGCTGTCGTTGAAGGTCAGGGTGCCGGCGCCGACGGACGAGGTAGCACCCGCAGCTACAAGGGTGTTGGAAGTTTCTGCGGTGGCCGTGAACCATCCGGGAAGGCAGCCAGCCTTGTCAGTGGAAACAGTAGGAGTCAGCTCACCGACCTTAGTGCTCGAGGTCATCGAGTTGGTCGCGGTGTAGGCGACGTCCACCTGGTTGCCCGGCGCGAGGCCGCCGTCGAACGTCGCGAAGAGTGTTACGGTGCCTCCGCCGGCCGAGTTTGTGGCGGTGCCGTTGCCGGAGCCCGTCGTGGTCCAGTAGGCGTATGCCGCACCGCCGCCGACGGCGACCCTGTGTACGGGCTCCCGGGCCAGCCCTGCTACAACAGTGCCGGGTTCGGCGCTTCGTCCTGCATGCAGGCCTACGCCTGGAACCTTGACTATGTCGTGGACCCGAACGGAAACTCCCAAGGCTTCTTTTACACGCAGGACACGAACTTCTATAAATCCCAGGCCGGGGCCGGCACGTTGAAGGCCTACCACCGTGCCAGCCGCCTCGCTCGGGTGGATTACGGTATGCGGGCAGGGACTGAACTGTCCACCCAGGCGCCCCTGCACGTGAACTTCGGCTACACCGGCCGCTGTGAAGGCGTCACCTGCCCTACCCCGAACGGTGACGTTCCTGCCGAGTTCCTGTGCGCCTCATCGGGAACCTGCACGACATACTCACCGACGTTCTTCACTTTCTACCGCCTCCAGACGGTCATCAGCCAATCCCTCACCGGCTCCAGCTACGGCAACACCGACTTCTGGACCTTCTTCCACGCCATGCCCGACCCCGGTGACGGCACGAAACCTGCCCTCTGGCTGGGCTCGGTCATTCACCAGGGCACTAACCTGACTTCCGCGACCGGCGGGTGGATCACCGACCCTGCCGTGGTGTTCTCCGGTCAGACTCTGCACAACCGGGTCTGGGCCACCGACGGGCTGGCACCGTTTGACCGGTACCGGTTGGCGACCATAAAAACAGCGACCGGTGCGAGTATCCAGGTCACCTATAAGGCCGCCGAATGCTCACAAACCAACCTGCCGGCATCGGCTGAGACCAACACGATGCGCTGTTTCCCGCAGCGCTGGACCCCGACCACCCCGATCCCGCAACCGGCCCGGACCGACCACTTCAACATTTACCCCGTCGAGCGGGTCACCAGTAAAGCAGGCCCGGGCAGCGCCGGGGCCTGGACATGGTCACGACCTACGGCTACATCGGCACCCCGGCATGGAAGTACGCCGCCCCGAAATACGTCTCCGGCACTGCCGGGCAGAACATCACCTGGTCGACGCTGGCCGGATGGTCACAGGTGAAGACCAAGGTCGGGACCGCCGCGTCCAACCCCACCACGGTCACCACGTACCTGCGAGGCCTCAAGGGCACCCCGTCGAACAAAACCGGTGGTCTGCGCACAGACACCGTGACCCTTTCGGACGCCACGGTCCTGACCGACGACGTCTGGTTCGCCGGGCAGGAAGTCGAGAAGCAAAGCTACGCCGGTGACGGCGGCACCTTGATGGGGACCACCATCACCGTTCCCTGGGCCTCGGCCCCCACAGCGACCGGCACGGTCGCCAGCGGCGCGCCCCAGGCACGCCATCTGGGCACGGCCAAGGTCACCAAGAAGACCACGACCAGCAAGTCCGCTTCCATGCGTGTCTCCGAGACGAGCATGGCCTATGACGGCTACGGCCGCCCGATCAGGACCTCATCAACCGGTGAGAACAGTGTCGCCGGGGATGAAAGCTGCGAGGTGACGGCCTACGCGGACTCGGTCGCGGCGAACATTCTCTCGCTCCCGGCGACCGTGAACACTTACGCCGATAACTGCGGCGCGTCCGGCCCGACCGGTGCACTGCTGAAAGCCGGCAGGACACTGTATGACGCCTCAACATCTGCCGTGCCCGGTTCCGCAGGCTACACCGCACCGACCAAGGGCAACACCACCCGCACCGACACCGCCACAGCCGTCTCGGGCACCGCGGTAACGACCTGGGCGCTGGGCCCGACCGTGACCTACGACGCGCTCGGACGTGAAACCAAATCAGCCGAGAGCACCACAGGTGTCCTCCGGGAGACTCTCACCGAATACACACCCGCTACCGGGCTCCCCATCACCATAAAGACAACCAACCCCATGGGCTGGTTCTCCACGACCACGCTCGATTCCATGCGCGGACAAACACTATCCAAGGCCGATCCCAACGGGAAGATTACCTCCTACCGGTATGACCCCTCGGGACGGGTCACCGGCGAATGGGACCCCCTGCGCCCGGCCGCGACGAACACCGACCCCACTGTCCAGACCAGTTACTCGATATCCCAGACCGACCCGTCCTGGGTGAAGACCGTGACCCGCTCGGGCAACGGCAGCTCCGTGACCTCCTACACCCTCTACGACGGCCTCGGGCGTGAACGGCAAACCCAGACCAGCTCACCCGGCGGCGGTACCATCGCCACCGACACCTGGTATGACTCCCGCGGGGCCAAGAGCACCGTGAACAACAAGTACTACATCGCCAACGACCCCGACGGGGTGCTACGCATCCCCACCTTGGCCGTGCCGTCATCGACGATCTACGAATACGACGCCTTCCGGCGTCCAACCAAGATCCGGACGATGACCAACGAAAACCAGGAACTCTGGGCCACCGGGATCAGCTACACCGGCATGGACACCACCACAGTCACCGCACCCGGGGCGTCCTCACCGGTCAAAACCGTCGTCAACCTCGACGGAAACATCGAAAGCCGGTCCCTGTTCCACGGCACCACCGCCACCGGCGCCGCCGACACCTCCACCTACGTCTATGACGCACTCGGTCAACTGACCCGGATGGGTGACGGGGCGAACCTGTGGACCTGGACCTACGACGCCGCCGGACGCGAAACAGGCGCCACCGACCCGGACTCGGGAACACGGAGCACCACCTACGACGCGGCCGGGCGCACCAAGACCACCACGGACGCGATGGGCACCGTCACCACCTACGCCTACGACAAGCTGGACAGGCCCACCGCCAAGACCGTCTCCGTCGGCGGCGGCGCAGCCAAGACCCTGGAAACACGCACCTACGACGGCGAGCTCAAAGGCATGCCGACCTCAAGCACCAGGAACAACGGTGCCGCGTTCGACCAGCCCGTGGTGACCACGTACAGCGATTACAACAACGCCTACCAGCCAGGCAGCACCACCATCACGCTGCCCACCACGATGAGCGGACTCAACGGCTCTTACACCACCACCAGGACCTACTCCGATACCGGAAAGCTCACCAGCGAAAGCACCCCGATGGTCGGTGGGCTGCCCGCAGAGACAGTCCGGTACGGGTATGACGAGTTCGACAACCCGTCATCGACGTGGAACGTGGACGGGGACCAGTTCGCCGGCAACGCCCAGTACGACCACCTCGGGTTCCTGACCACCTACGCCCAATACGACGTCGCGACGCTGCTCGGCGGTAGCAGGAACATGACCGGTACGAACAACACGTATTTCAGCTGGAGCGCCTCCACCGGCAGGCTGATCGAGCAGTGGACCACGAACAACACCCGTGGCACCATCTCGGACCTGGGCAAAACCCGGTACGCCTACGATGAAACGGGGAAACTCACGTCACGTGAACTGGCATTCAGCTCCCGCCCCGGCGTCGCTTCGGACTACCAGTGCTACGACTACGACCACGCCTCCCGCCTCAGCGCAGTGTGGACACCATCGTCGAAGGCGTGCACCACCGCCCCGACCCCGGCCTCGACCCTCGTCACCGGTCTCGGCGGACCAGGAGCATACGCGCAAACCTACGCCTACACCGCAGCCGGGGACCGGGCACAGGTCAAACGGTTCCACTCATCCGGTGCGTTGGCTGTGAGCGAACAGTACAACTACGCGGCCCCCGGAACCGCGGGCCCGCACCAGGTCGACTCGATCGTCTCCACCGTCAACGGCACCGCAACAGCGCCGCAGAACTTCACCTGGGACGCAGCCGGACGAATGACCAACCGCGCCGGTCAGACCATGACCTACACCGCCGACGGATTGCTGGCCACTACCACAGGAACCAGCGCCGTCCCGGCAAACCCGAACCCCGGGGCTACCAACGCCACACCCCCGGCGCCCAGCACCGGGGCAGGCAGCCTCAGCACCAGGTACTACGACGCCTCCGGCACCCTCGTCGGACTGGTCGACGGCTCCGGAAGCACAGCCATCCTCGGCCGGATCACAGCGCACGCCACCAAAGCCACCACACCGGTGAAAACAGCCACGTGCACGTACGCGTTCGCAGGTAAGACCGTGGCCCAGCGGACCGCCGCAGGCGGGGCCGTGAAACTGTCCCTGATCGTCGGGGACTCCGTGAACACGGCACAAACCATGTCCCAACCCACCGCGGGGACCGGGCCGATCACCGCCATCCAGCGGTACACCGACCCGTTCGGCCTCGCGCGCGCCAACAACCTCACCGGAACGGCCAACAACACCTACACCGCCGCCGGTGCCACCACCGCCGGTGCAGGATCCAACGCCGCCAACCCCGCAGGCTTCGCCGCTGTCAACGGCTACATCGACGGGCTCGATGACACCATCAGCTCCCTCACGCACCTCGGAGCGCGCGACCTCGACCCCGTCACCGGAGCCTTCACCACACCCGACCCGATCCTCCACACCGACCAGAGCGAAGGATTCACCCCCTACTCCTACTCATGGGGCGACCCGATGAATCGCGCCGACCCCTCCGGACTCGACCCAGGCGCAAGCTTGATCTGGGCGGGGGCAGCCTGGGTAGCTGCCGCAGTACTTGCCATTGCATCGACTATCAAGTGGCCGACGTTCACGATGCCCACGATCCAATGGCCCTGGGAGCACTCGTCGGTTTCCTCGGCATCCAGTGCTCCCGCAGCAGCTCCTGCAGCGGTGGGTTCCTTCGACTACTCGAACTACCGTTCCGTGGGAGGTGTCACCGTCTCCCGCCCCGCCATCCAACCAGTTGCAGGGGGAATCGGCGGAGGGTACGTGGCATCCTCCCTCGGAGGCACCAGGTTCACCACCCCGGCCGTCCGTCAAGGCGGCACTACCTTCACCTCACCAGCAGTACGCCAAGGAGGCCAATCCACGGGCGACACCAGCGGGGCGAACACAGGCGCAGCCCTGGCCGCGCAAAATGCCGTCATGCACGCCGCAAGCGTCGCAGCCACCGAAGCCATCGGTCACACAAACCAAGCCATAATGAGCACGGGGACGCCCACACTCCCTGCCGCGCTAGCTGGGGGTCCTGCCGACACTGATGTGTACTTCAGCCAAGATGCCTCTGGAAATAACGTATACGCAGGGATCACGAAGGACCTGACCAAGCGCCAAAGTCAACACGGTGATAGGTTCTTCATCCGAGGCATCACAAAAGCAAGAGTCACGAGAGGAGAGGCTCGTGCCATCGAACAAGCTCTCATCTCAGGTAATCCAAGCTTCCTGAACAAAATCAACAGTATTTCGCCCAAACGACCGTTCTTTGAACAGGCCAGGGACTGTCTGAATAACGGTGTGTGGGGTCTGGCCTGATCCGAAGGAGACGGCCGTGTCTGAATCCACGACTGGGATGGCAGGGATGATGATCGATCCTGTGACGGGAGAGATCATCGATCAGAAGGAGCTTGCGGAGCGGTTGCTCGCGCAGGCCAGGGAACAGGGCGTGAGCCTGGTTGGCCCCGGCGGGCTGCTGAACCAGCTCACGAAAAACGTGCTGGAGACCGCGCTGGAAGCGGAACTGACCGAGCACCTCGGCCATGAACATGGCCAGACACCGTTAGCTGCGAACATACGCAACGGCACGAGATCCAAGACGGTGCTGACCGAGATCGGCCCGGTCGAAATCGAGGTACCCAGAGACCGGGACGGGTCCTTCGAGCCGATGATCGTGCCCAAACGTAGACGGCGTTTGGACGGGATCGACGAGATCGTGCTCTCGCTCTCGGCACGAGGGCTGACCACCGGAGAGATCGCCGCGCACTTCGAGGAGGTCTACGGGGCCAAGGTCTCCAAAGACACCATCAGCCGCATCACCGAGAAGGTCACAGCCGAGCTGGCCGAATGGTCCTCCCGCCCGCTGGACGCACTCTATCCGGTGCTCTTCGTTGACGCGATCGTGGTCAAGGTCCGTGACGGGCAGGTGCGCAACACCCCGTTCTACGTGGTCATGGGAGTGACCGTGAACGGGGAACGGGACATCCTGGGCATCTGGGCCGGCGACGGCGGGGAGGGTGCCCGGTTCTGGCTGCAGGTGTTCTCCGAGCTGAAGAACCGGGGCGTGGAAGATGTGTTGATCGCAGTCTGTGACGGGCTCAAAGGCCTCCCGGAAGCGATCACGACGACGTGGGACCGGACCATCGTGCAGCAATGCATCGTTCACCTGATCCGCAACAGTTTCCGCTACGCCGGACGCCAACACCGAGACGGGATCGTCAAAGCTCTCAAACCCGTCTACACCGCTCCGTCCGAGCAAGCAGCCAAAGACCGGTTCGCCGAGTTCACGGCCGAATGGGGCCAACGCTACCCCGCGATCATACGGCTATGGGAGTCCTCCTGGGCCGAGTTCGTGCCGTTCCTCGAATACGACGTCGAGATCCGCCGGATCATCTGCACGACGAACGCGATCGAGTCGATCAACGCCCGATACCGCGGGCCGTGAAAGCCAGGGGGCACTTCCCGAATGAGAATGCTGCCCTGAAATGCCTGTACCTGGTCACCAGATCCCTTGATCCAACCGGCGGAGGAAGAGCACGCTGGACCATGAGGTGGAAACCCGCGCTCAACGCGTTCGCCATCACGTTCGCCGGACGGTTCGAAAGAACCACCAACCAATGAAAACCGCCGGAACCCACACACCGTTTATCGGACAGACCCACAGGCCAAGGAATGGGGAGAATCTTGGCTCAAGGCAAACGGAATAAAATGAGACCTGTGCAGACAAACATGCGGGTTCTCCACCCGTCACGAAAGAAAAGTAAGCCTGGCAGCGTGTTCGTATTGCAGATGCCCGACGGACTATTCTCCTTTGGGCGCCTCATCCACACAGATGTAAACGCCGGGATGGGGCAAGGAGCGCAACTGATTTACGTCTTCAGATGCCGGTCGGAGTCCAAGGAGCTACCCGATAGAACTGAATTGCGAGCGACGCAACTGTTGATTCCCCCAATGATGACTAACCGGTTGCCCTGGTCCCGGGGATACTTTGAGACAATCGCCGAGATCCCCTTTGAGGTGGGAGACGTCTTAGAACAGCATTGCTTTCACGATTCAGTGTTCGACAAGTACGTGGACGAACAAGGGACCGAACTAGCAGGGCCCATAGAACCGGTCGGCCGATATGGATTGGGCAGCTTCAGAACGGTTGATGACGCTGTGAGCAAGGCCCTTGGTATACCCCTAGTCCCAGAGGACCAAGATTCGAAAACCACAAGTCAATAACCACCACCAGTTGGATGTAAGAAAGCCTCCAGAGGTAGACGTGCAGAAGGGCATTCGGAAGCTCTCCGAGTCCCCGGGAGTGCTATCTGAACATCGATCAACTTACTTGCCCGGTAGGGGCTGAGCATATGTGGCGCAATCGAAGAGATGAAGTGCGCTCCGATTCACCCCGGCACGCAATGTCCGGTAAAGGGTCGGCGGATTCCAGCGGTCATTGCAACAGGAGATTTTCGATCAGTTCGATCGGTTTCTTGAACTCTAGTCTTTTGCGTGGTCGGTCGTTGAGTTCCTGGGCGACCCAGTCGAGGTCTGCGGCGCTGTGGATGCTCAGGTCCGTGCCTTTGGGGAAGTACTGGCGCAGCAGGCCGTTGGTGTTTTCGTTGATGCCGCGCTGCCAGGGTGAGTGAGGGTCGCAAAAGTAGATCTCGATACCGGTGTCGATCTTCACGGTTTTCCAGTCCTGCATCTCGATGCCCTGGTCCCAGGTCAGGGAATGCCGCAGCGACTCAGGGAGCGTCTTGATCTTCGAGGTCAGTGCATCACGCATCTGCTCGGCCTTGTACCCGTCCGGCAGGTACACGAGCATCGTGTAATTGGTGCTCCGCTCGACCAGCGTCCCAATCGCGGACTGATTCCCTTTCCCGATGATGAGATCACCCTCCCAATGCCCTGGCACGGCTCGGTCCTGAACCTCAGCGGGACGTTCGGAGATATTGATCATTCCAGGGATCCGGTTCTTGCGTTGGCCGGCCTTGCGGCACGGCTGCCTGATAGCCCTTCCGGTGCGCAGACACACGGTCAGATCACGCTTCAGTGCCCCGCGGGACTGGACGTAAAGGGACTGGTAAATCGTCTCGTGTGACACCCTCATCTCCGGCTCATCAGGGAACTCAACCCGGAGTCGTCCTGCGATCTGCTCGGGTGAGTACCTCTTGTTCAGGTCTTCTTCAACCTTCGCACGCAGCACCGTATTCGTGTGCAGTTTCGCTGGTGTTAGCGGCCATGAAAAACTGCCCATAGGCGGCCACGAAAATGCCCACTGACGGCCAGTAAAACTGCCCAGCGGTGGCCATGAGATCTGCCCACTTCCTTACTGAACCTGCCGCGTCTTAAGCGGCGGGGGCCTCTCCCCGGGATTTGATGACGGTGTCTA
>NZ_JAPDNV010000021.1:0-66716 GCF_026013155.1 Paenarthrobacter sp. PAE-2
TCACCGCAGCCTAACCCGCCCCTACTTTCGTATTAGGTCGCATTTGTGCGCGTTTACAGGGCTCACAACGCGCACAAATGCGACCCAGTTGGGCTACTCGATGGGGAACGCCACGCCTTCGCCTATGACGCGGAGGCTTAGCTCGGTCCCGGGCTTGGTGATGGACGCGTTCCAGTGGCGGATGGTGATGATCTCTCCGCCGCCGGGGTACCGGTGGCTGTTGCCCGAAGCGCTGCCGTCCGGTGCCCGGTAGTCTCCGAGCTTGATGCGAACGGTGGTTTCAGGCCCGAAGTAGTCAGTGTCCACCACTACGCCGCGGATAGGACCCTCCGGAGCGATCCGGATCTGTTCCGGCCGGAGCATGAGCTGGACCTTGCCCTGGGCCGGTGGCCGGCGTACCGGAATTCCGCCCAGGGAACAGGTGGCCAAGGAGCCTTCCATCCACGCATCGAGGAAGACTGCGTCGCCAAGGAACTCCGCTGTGGCCCGGTCCGCGGGGCGGGTATAGACGACGAAAGGGTTGCCGATCTGAGCCAGCTTGCCGCCGCGCATGATGGCCACTTGGTCGGCGAAGGAGAGGGCTTCGGCTTGGTCGTGGGTGACCAGGATAGTGGTCACGCCCGCCTCGTTGAGTACCTTGGCTACGGCCCGGCGGGTAGCAACGCGCAGGCCGGCATCCAAAGCAGAGAAGGGCTCGTCCAGCAGCATCAGTTCAGGCTCGCGGGCCAGGGCGCGGGCCAGGGCCACCCGTTGTTGCTGGCCGCCGGAAAGCTGGTGCGGCCGGCGCTTTGCCATGGCCGGGTCAAGGGAGACCATGTCGAGCAATCCGGCGACCCGTTCCTTGACCGCACGGCGGCCGCCGTCGAGCTTTCCGGCATCCAAGCCAAAGGCGATGTTCTGCCCCACGGAGAGGTGCGGGAACAGCGCACCGTCCTGGGCCACGTAACCCACTTGGCGTTTGTGGGCGGGAACCCAAACATTGCCGTCTGCCACCGGGGTGCCATCAAGTTTGATGGACCCGGTGTCCGGATGTTCGAACCCGGCAATCAAACGCAGCAGGGTGGTCTTCCCGGAACCGGAGGGCCCCACGATCGCCGTGGTCCCGCCCTTGGCGACCGAAAGGTTGACCCCTTTCAGTACTGACTGCGAACCGAAGTTCTTGGTGACCTCGGCAATGTCCAGGTGTGGGTTGGTGGAGGAAGCCACCGAGGGTGCCACACGCGGCGCAGGGAGTCGGGAAGGGGATTGTTCGGTCACTGTCCGGCAACTTTCTTGGACTGTTGGAAAAGCAGGTAGGTCATGGGTGCCGAGAGCAGGATCATCAGCAGTGCGTAAGGGGCTGCCCCGGTGTAGTCGATCTCGCTGCTCTTGCTCCAGAACTCCGTGGCGAGGGTCCTGGTGCCGTTCGGCGACAACAGCAGGGTGGCCGTCAGTTCGTTCACGATGGCCAGGAACACCAAGGCCGCACCGCCGGCAGCTGCCGGTGCCGAAAGCCGGAGGGTGACCCGGAAGAAGGAGACCATCGGCGCCTTGCCCAGGGACTGCGCGGCTTCGTCGAGCTCCTTGGGCGCCTGGGCGAGCCCGGCCCTCAGGTTCACAAGAGCCCGGGGAAGGAACAGCAGCACGTAGGCAGCGATCAGCACCCCGGTGGTCTGGTACACGCCGGGCAGCACGCGGATGCTCACCGTGACGAAGGCCAGGCCCACCACGATTCCGGGAAGGGAGCTGGTGATGTAGTTGGAAAGTTCCAGCATCTTGCTGAACCAGCTGGGGCGCCGCACTGCGAGGTAGGCCATGGGGAACGCCACGATGGTAGTGACCAGAGCCCCGACCGCGCCGTACATGAGCGTTTGCAGCAGCGCCGGGATGAACTCATCCGCGGCCCAGACGTCGGGGCCGCCGGCCACGATCCAGCGCAGCACGAACCACACCGGAACTCCGAACGCCAGGACGGTGAGCGCCAGGAGAGCCAGCTGTGCAGGAACCTGGTAGAGACCCAGGGGCATGCGGGTTGCCTTGGCCTGCGCCCCGGAACCGATGCGGGCGTAGCGTGCTGTTCCGCGGCTCCGGACCTCCACGACCAGCAGGATCAGGCACAGGAAGACCAGGACGCTGGCCAGCATGTTTCCGGCGGTGCCATTGAACGTCGACTGGAACTGAACCATGATCGCCGTCGTAAAAGTATCGAAGCGGATCATCGCAAAGGCGCCGTATTCGGCCAACAGGTGCAGTGCCACCAGGAGCGCCCCGCCGGACATGGCAATCCGGAGCTGCGGCAGGACAACCCGGAAGAAAACAGCCCACGGGCCCAAACCCAGCGATGCGGCGGACTGTTCGATCGCCGGATCCAGGCGGCCGAGCGTCGCCGCGGCGGGAATGTAGACCAGCGGGAAGTAGGAAAGCGTGGCGATCAGGACGCCGGACCAGATCCCCGCCAGGGACGGCACGGCGGACACCCACGAGTAGCTGTTCACGAAGGCCGGGATGGCCAGCGGGGCAGCCAGTGCCACCGCCCACCAGCGGTGGCCGCGGAGTTTGGTCCGCTCCACGAGCCATGCTCCACCCACGCCGAGAACCAGGCAGGCGGGGACCGTAATCACCATCAGCAGGATGGTGTTGAGAAGCAGTTCCGCGACGCGGGGCCGGAAGATGAGTTCGACGGCGGTGTCCCAGCCTGTCGCGGCGGTCATGTAGACCACGTAGCCCAGCGGCAGAAGTGAAAAGAGCGCCGTCAGGATGGCCAGGACGGACACCGTTGAGACGCCGAAAGGCGGGCGAGGGCGCTTGCCCTTGCCCGCCGTCGTCGTGCTTCCTGCTGGGGTGCCGGAAGCCGAAAGGTCGGTGCTCACGTAGTTACAGCAGTCCTGCCTTGGTCATCATGTCGGTGACCTTTGCGGAGTTGAGCTTTGCGGGATCAACGGTGGGAGCCTGGAGTTCCTTGATGGGAACCAGCTTCTCGTTGGCAGCAACCTCGGAGGCGATGGCGTACTCGAAGGAGGTGCCGTTCTTCAGGATTTCCTGGCCCTGCTTGCCGGTGATGAACTTCAGGAATGCCTGCGCGTCCTCAGCGTGCTTGGAGGACTTCAGGACACCGCCGCCGGAAACGGACAGGAAGGCGCCCGGATCCTGGTTCTTGAAGTAGTACGGGGTGACGTTCTTGGAGTTCTCGCCCGTCTTGGCCTGATCGCCGTAGTAGTAATAGTGGTAGATCAGCGCGCCATCTACTTCACCGGCGTTCACGGCCTTCATAGCGGTGCTGTTGCCCTTGTAGGCTTTGAAGTTTTCCTTCATGCCCTTGAGCCACTCTTCGGTAGCGGCCTCGCCCTTCAGTTCGAGGAGGGCTGAGACGATTGCCTGGAAGTCGGCGCCGGTGGGGGAAGCCGCCCACTTGCCCTTCCACTCAGGGTTGGCCAGGTCCAGCATGGACTTGGGCAGCTTGTCTTCGCTGATCTTGTTCTTGTCGTACACGAAGACGGTGGAGCGGGCCGCGATGCCGGTCCACTTGTTGGTGGAGGGGCGGAACTCGGCGGGAACCTGGTCGACGGTTGCCTTGTCGACGTCTGCGAAGAGACCGGCGTTCTCAACCTGCGCCATTGCGGGTGAGTTCTCGGTCAGGAACACATCGGCCGGGGAAGCTGCGCCTTCCTGGATGATCTGGTTGGACATTTCTGTGTCCGAGCCCTGGCGGAGGGTGACCTTGATGCCGGTCTCCTTGGTGAAGGCGTCGATCCATTCCTTGGTGAGGCTTTCGTGCTGGGCGTTGTAGACCGTGATGCCTTCGCCGGAAGCGGATTCGGAGGCGGCCGGGCTGCCGGAGTTGGAGCCACAGGCGGCGAGGCCGAGTGCGGCAGTGGCGGCGAGAGCGATTCCTGCCAGCGCGTTCTTGCGGAGCTTCATGCGGACTTCTTTCTGCGAACAGATGTGGGTGCCCGGAAGATGGTCCGGGCCTCTGCGGGCGGCGGGGATTCGGGGTGCCCGCTGTGAAAAGCGTAGGTTAGGCAACCCTTCTTTACGAAGTCCTGAAGGCCTTATGTGACAAGGATCACGTCAATTACACAAGTATTGCGTGACGTAATTCCCCTAGCCCAGCGTTGCGGCCGCTTCCAGTGCCATCCAGGCCTGAAGTTGGGTGGAAAGTTCGACGGCGGACCCCGCCGGATACGTTTCGCCGGCCGGGCGCTGTGGATCGGAAGAGAAGATGAGGCGGGGGCTGGATGCTTCCTGGCCGCGAGGGGTCCGTTCCAAGCGACAGGTCCACAGGGCTTCGGCGGTAGACAGGACGAGGTCCCTTGCCGCCGAGCGGGTCGACTCAGGGAGCCTGGCGTCCCGGACGGCCAAGGCCAGGTAGCGCAAGAGTATCCCGGTGAAGAGGCCGCCATCCCCGGCGCCCTCGCAGCGGACGACGCCGGTACCCGGAAGGGTCAAGCCGCGGCCGATTGCCTCGATCAGCCTGGACGCCCGCTCCAGTTCGACTGCTCCGCCCAGTTCCAGAAGCGCGCCGAGCACCGGGCCTTGGTTATAGGTGTAGACCGCGCTCTCAAGAACGGGCTCGCCGTTCCTGATCCGCAGTCCATCCATGTACAGGCCCGTGTCCTGATTTAGAAGCCTGGTGTTGAGCCATGCCACCAGTGCTTTCGCCTTCTCCCTCTGCCCTGTCCTGGCAAAATACAGCGCGATCGGGGCCGTGGCGGGCGTGTTCTTGAAATCCCTCGCGGTACTCCAGTAAGTTCCGCCGCCCAGGTCTTCCGTGGCCGCAGAATCGAACTGCAACGTGAGGCACCTGCGAACGTAGGCATTGCGGCGTCGCCCGGGCTTGCGGGTCTCCCGGGCCAGTTCTTCAAGCCTGAGCGTCGACAGCGCGAGCCAAGCCATGTCGTCATAGAAATGGTTGACGAATCGGAAGCGGTTCCGGAACCGGATGGTCGTCACCAGCCGGGAAGCGAGCCTGCCCGCGCTGGGGCGGGAGGCGCCGTCGAACCTTGATCCCGAGGCGAGTTCCCTGCGGCCCGCGTCCACCAGGCAATCCACGTAATGGGCCTGCCACCAGTAGTGCCACGGGCCGATGAGGCTGAACCTGCCCGGAAAGCTGACGGCGCCGATATGGGTGCCGGGCAGGAAGAGGAGCCGCTTTCCGAAAGTTCGCGTCACGGAACGCGCTGCAGCGTCGGCCCGTTCCCCCCATACTGCGGCCGGTACTGCGGACAGGGGTGGTTCTGCGCTCGTGCTGGGCATGGATCAAGCCTAGCGGGGAGGAAGTGACGTGCGCCGGGCCGGGATTCCAGTTAACATGCATTAACGGATTTGGGTCTGCATCAAGGAGGATGGATGGACATCAAAGGCACGGTTGCGCTGGTAACAGGGGGAGCCTCGGGGCTGGGCGCGGCCACCGCGAGGAAGCTATTCGACGCCGGAGCTTCGGTGGTGCTGGTGGACCTGCCCCAGTCCGCGGGGGAAGAATTCGCTGCTGAATTGAACGCCACGTCCTCCGGTCAGAAAGCAGTCTTCTCGGCGGCCGACGTCACCGACGAAGCCCAAATCCAGGCTGCCATCGATGCCGCGGCGGCCCTGGGAGCCCTCCGGATCGTGGTCAATTGCGCCGGAATCGCAACGCCCGGCAAGGTCCTTGGCCGCGACGGCGTGCTACCCCTCGAGGCTTTCAACAAGGTCATCCACGTCAACCTCGCAGGGACCTTCAACGTGGTGCGGCTCGCCGCCGCCGCCATGGTGCAGAACGAACCGGTGACAACCGAGCTAGGTGGCCCGGAGCGCGGAGTCATCATCAACACAGCTTCTGTGGCGGCATTCGAAGGGCAGATCGGGCAGCCGGCCTACGCGGCATCCAAGGGCGCCGTTGCGGCAATGACACTGCCCCTCGCCCGCGAATTCGCGCGTTCGCTGATCCGGGTCGCAACGATCGCGCCCGGCATCTTCGAGACGCCCATGATGGCCGGCCTGCCGCCGGCAGCACAGGAATCCCTGGGCCAGCAGGTGCCCCACCCCGCCCGGTTGGGCCGGCCCGCCGAGTACGCCAACCTGGCCGCGCACATCGTGGAGAATGCCATGATCAACGGCGAAACCATCCGGCTCGATGGCGCCATCCGCATGGGGCTCAAATGATGGGCGAGGAACTGCCCGCGGCAGACTTCTTTGACTTCGAATCGCTCCTCAGCGTCCAGGAACAACGCAAGCTCAAGGAGCTTCGGGCGTTCCTCGACACCGAGATCGCACCCTACGCCGGCCAGTGGTGGGACCGCGCGGAGTTCCCTGAGCACATCCTCCCCAAACTGGCGGCACTGCGTCTGAGTGCACCCGCCCAGCGCGGTTACACGCACCTCTTCGCTGGGCTGGTCATCGCGGAGATGACCCGTGTTGACACCTCAATTGCGACGTTCTTCATGGTGCACCACGATCTCTTCGTGGAGTCCCTTTACGACTTTGGCAGTGACGCCCAGCAGGACCGCTACCTCGACGACGCCTCCAACCTCCGCACCACCGGCGCCTTCGCCTTGACCGAGCCGGACCACGGATCCGACGTCGCCGGCGGCATGGAGACCACCGCCCGGCGCGTCGTCAGGCCAGAGTCCGACGGCGGCGACTATTGGGTGATCAACGGCGCCAAGCGCTGGATCGGCAACGGGACGTTTTGTGACTACATGCTGGTGTGGGCCAAGGACGAGGGAGACGGTTCGATCCGGGGCTTCATTGTGGACGCCTCATTGCCGGGAATCACTCGGACCCGCATCGAAAACAAAGTGGCCCTGCGAACCGTCCAGAACGCCGACATCCGGTTCGAGGATGTGCAGGTCCTGGAAGCCGACCGGTTCGAAGGCATCAGTAGCTTCGCCGACACCAACCACCTACTGCGGGGCTCCCGGATCATGGTGGCCTGGCAGGCCGTTGGGCAGCAGTTGGCTGCCTTCGACATCGCCCGGCAGTACGCCGTGGAACGCACCCAGTTCGGCAGGCCTCTCGCAAGGTTCCAACTCATCCAGCAACAGCTGGTGAACATGCTGGGCAACGCCACCGCCAGCATGGGAATGATGGTCCGCATTGCCCAACTCCAGGAGGGGATCTTCACTGACGCCCACGGCGTGCGGCATGGTGGGGCTGACATGGCACAAGTTGCCCTGGCCAAGGCATACTGCAGCGCACGGATGCGGGAAACCGTCGCCATGGGCCGGTCCATCCTGGGTGGAAACGGCATTGTGACCGATTTCGGCATGGCCAAGGTCTTCGCGGATGCCGAGGCGATCTTTACCTATGAAGGTTCCTTTGAGATCAACTCGTTGATTGTGGGCCGTGCGGTGACGGGACACTCGGCGATCGTGTGACGGAGTGGTCCGGCAGGCCACGTGGGTCTGCGGGTTCGCTGCTGGCCTGCGGTTAGTCCGCGGGGAGCTTTTCGCCCGCCTCTACGCGAACATCGATCGCGTTGCCACGGACGGGCATGGGGCAGGTGCCATACGGCGTGAACGCGCTGGGGTAGTTGATGGCACGGTTGAAATCGATGATCACCGAACCGTCCGGGCGAGGCTTGGGAATGAAGACCTTGCGCCACTCGTCCGTGGTGTCTCCATTGGTCTCGTCATGGAAGGTCACGTTGAGGGCACCCAGCTTCTCGGCCTCCGCATGCAGCCTGACCTCGTGCGCTACCCCGGGTACGCGGAACACCACCTCGCCAACGGACACATGCACACCGTCAACCAACGGGTTTGCTGTGCCGATGGGAACCTCCATTGGATTCTCATACGCCTCGAACCTCCCGCTGATCACCCACTCCGGGTTATAGGGGTAGGTGGGGACGCCGGTGAACTCCGTGTATACGGCGGAGCCGTTGTCACGCGTGCGGATGGCGTACTTGTCCGCACGCATGGCCAACTCCACGACCACCTGAGTGCCGTCCACCCCGCCGTACTGAACCCAGTTCAGCGACTCCTCGTCCTGGAGAGTTTCCGAGTAGGTCCCGATCACAGGTTCACCCGAGGAAACGAACGTCAACCCGTCTTCCGCCGCGGCCGTCAGCGTTGCGGAGGTCCCGTCAGTTGACCACAACCCCGGGACCAGCTCAAGGGGTTCGGGGGCTGACCCCAACCACTGGAAGGACGTGAGCGTCAGCCACCCGTGGTCGGCTGCCAACGCGGCGTTACGACCTGCCCGGAACCTCTCCCAGCGTGCCAGTTGTTGATCAGCCGTGGTGGTGGGCGCGCTCATGGTTCTCCTCAGTTCCTTGACTGTTCTCCATGGATTGGAGGACTTCAACCGTAGGGACAAACCGTGGTGCAGGGGTAAAAATTCCTCCATGCCGGGAAAGCCGGCTTAAAAATGGAGCGGCTCGCGCTGGCCCCCAATACATGCCAGCGCGAGCCGGATCGTGGCAACGCCCTTAGTGCGTACGACGCTGCGACGACCGCCGTGCTGCGCCGAAGGCGAGCAGTGAGCCCAATGCCAACAAGGCGGCTGCGGCGAAGACAAAGGCCGGACCGTTGGCTCCCGTGGTGGCCAGCTCAGTGTCGTCCTCGGCCTTCTTTGGCTGTTCCGGCGTTTGGCTCGGAGCCTCGACTGCGGGTGTTGTCACCGGCGTGGAGGGCGTTGGAGCCGAGGTGCTGGGCTCGGGTGTTGCGGTTTCCGTCACGGTGGGCGTGGGCGTGGGCGTGGGCGTGGTCGGCGTAGGCGTCGGTGTCGGCGTGGCGGTGCTGGGTGTTGGGGTGGGCGTGGGTGTGCTGCTGGAGCGCGTGGGCGTCGGCGTCGGCGTCGCTGTGGTCGGCGTGGGCGTCGGTGTCGGTGTCGGCGTGGCAGTGCCGTCGCCGGTTCCTTCCGCGCTGGTCCGTCGGGTTTCTGCGCCGACAGCATTTTCGATGCCGTCTATCGTCACGGTGCCGGTGTTCGTGTAGGCATCCAACGTTGCATCCGTAACGTCGGTGACGACGAAAAGCTCAACGCGTTCCCCTCTGGGAAGACCCGTCCACGTCACCGTTACTTCCTGCGGTGTGCACTCGATAACAGCGGGGTAGCGCTCGGTTTCCATCGGGTCGGTGATGTTGCCGTCTGCGTTGACGGTTCGTCCAACGCGCGGTGTGACGTCGTCACAGTCGATTTCCATCCCTGCGGAAGGAGTATCCGTCACCGTCACGTCATTCGTACGGGAGGGCATGGGCGGCATGTAAATGATGGACTCGAGCCGTGTCTGACCCGCATCAGCCCACCACATGGCCTTTCCCGCAGATTCAGGTGCCGGCGTGCAGTCGGTTACGCAGGGGGCGACGGTTACGGGTACACGGACCACACGATCGCCAACGGTGAATTCCAGTTGCTCGCGTTCCTCGTCACCCGGAACCTCGGCGTAGCGCGTCGAGAAGTTGCATGTGCCGCCCACCTTGAGCGGGTGCGTGGCAACGAAGTCAGTCAGGGTAAAGACCACCAATCCCGAGTCATCGGCCACCGCGGTGGCAACAGTTTCGCCTTCGGGATTGTCAAGGTCAAAGGATGCGGTGCCGAACCAGCGAAGCTCCTGGGGCAGCTGCATTTCGAAGGTATCCCCGGGCTGCGAGTGGTCCGGAACGCTCCACTCGCAGGTCAAATCGACCTGGTCCCATTGGCTTGTCACTACGGAGTTTGTGCTGATGCTGATGCTGGCTCCGGGAATATTTGCAGCAGTTGCCGGCTGCGCAGCCCAGACCAGCCCTAGAGAGGTCAGGAAGACAGCCAGGAATGCGGCCATCAACGCGGTGGTCTTCATATGAAGCGATTTATTCATTTTTTGGGGAAGTCCTTAGCATCCTCGAAAGATTTTCGTCATTAAGGAGTGGCCGCTCGAGGAGGATCATGACGCTAAGTTCCGGGCATTGCCTACATCGACTCCGGGTGGGAGTTCCTGGACCCGGCCGCCCCGGCATCAACTGAGAAAGGCCGGAACTTCACCTTTGCCGGGCTAAGGACCCCTTCCCCGAGGGACTCCACGGCGATCTTGCAGTTAAGCAGGCGTCCCAGGCTGAAGGCGGAGAGCGGCAGCAACACGTGGACCGAGAAATCCTGGTACATCGCGGTGGCGCCCGTTCCCTTGAGTTCGGCCTGGACAGTGTCACCAAGGAGGGCCAACAGGGTCCAGCAGTGGCTGCGCCCACCCTGAGGCTCGGGGAGGTGGATGACGGCCAAGGCGTGGGGCCCTGAACCGGGGTCTTCGACGGAGACTTCGTGGATCCGGCGCTGGAAGTGGGCAGGCGTGGCGAGCCCCGTGTAGACGTCGGTGCACGAGATGGGCGGGACGGTTTCGGCCACCTCCGCCCAGCCCTCTGCCAGGGACTGAAGTGCATCGATGTCCAGTGTTTGGTCGGCAGCCACGAAGAGTGCGCGGAAGTCGGTCATGGTTTCACTGATCCCCACACCGTTCCTGGCCCTGGCCGCACCCAAGGACCTGGCGGTCATTGCGGGGACGGAATAACACGTGGCCAGGGATGTGACCACTGTGCGCACTTCAGGCAACAACCAATCCGCCCGGAACCGCCAGCCCCTCTTGTAGCTGGCTGTCTGCCACCGCCGGAGGAGCACATGGCGCGGAAATGAACATTCGGCGAGGGATTTGTTCCGGAACGATGTCATATGCGGATAGTGCCCCCTTGTTCCCGATCGTGACGTAGTTTTCCAAGGCAACGTTTTTAAAGTCTTTAGAAAAACCCGCGTCACATCTTGTGGCCCGCCATCACTGCATTTATATGGGCGCAATTCTCTATGTTGTGTGGATGCCATAGTGGCCTCCAGGAAAAACACAAACAATAATTCCGGCGCGGATGTTCTGAGCGACGGGCACTATATCGAATTGGTACGCGGCGGCGACATGTCAGCCTTCGACCACCTCTACGAAAGGCATATATCCATCGCCGCCGCGGTTGCCCGGCGGAACGTGGACAACCCCAGCGACGCAGAGGACGTTGTGGCCGAGGCCTTCCAGGCTGTGCTGCAAAACCTGGTCGCAGGGAAAGGGCCCAACAATTTCTTCCGGGCCTATCTCCTGTCCACCGTCACCAGGCTGTCCCACCACCGCAACCGCAAAGCGGGAAGCACCCTGCCCAGTAGTGACGACGCCGTACTGGACCGCCCGCTGTCGGAACCGGATGCCGCTATCAAGGCTTTTGAATCGGATGCCGTCGCCAAAGCGTTCCAAGCTCTGCCCGAGCGCTGGAAGGCCGTCTTGTGGTACCTCGACGTGGAACGGATGAAGCCCGCTGCTGTGGCACCCATCCTGGGACTCTCACCCAACGCGGTCTCAGCGCTGGCCCTGCGCGCCCGTGAAGGCTTGCGTCGGCAGTACTTACAGGCCCATATTGCTGAGGAACATGATGATGAATGCGTCATGTATGCCTCCAAGCTTGGGCATTACATCCGTGGTGGGCTGTCCCGGGCTGCATCACGGAAGGTGCGCCAGCACCTGGGCGGGTGTTCCAAGTGCACCCTCGCCCTCTCCGAACTGAAGGACGTGCAAGGGCGAATGCGGGCTGTGCTTCTCCCTCTGGTCACCGGAGTCCCGCTGGCATTGTGGGCGGGAAAGGGAGCCGGCCTGGGGGTATTGGGCGGACTTGTCCCGGTAAAGGCGGCCATCGTGGCCCCGGCCATCAGCCAGCCGGTAGTGATGGCCGTCGTTGCTGCGGCAGGCCTGGGACTTGCTTTGGGCGCTTCGGGGGTTGGCGGCCTTCTTATCCCTGACGCTCACGTCGTTGACCATCCGGACTCCACGCATCCCGAGGCCCAACCTTCCATCACTTTGTGGCCACCGGCAACGCCTTCCCATCAAGCACCAGAGAGCCCTTCGCCAGCACAGACGGGCCCGGAAGTTTTGCCGCCTTCCGAGCCGGACCCTGCGCAGGAGGAACCCCGGGAGGAAGAGAAGCAGTCATCTGATGGAGGGGAAGTGGCCGAACCTGCCGAGGTTCAAGGAGGTGCCCCTGCAACGGAGGTGCCGCCAGGAACTGCGCCGGAACCGCCGCCGACTCAGCAGGAGCCGGCCCCTGCGCCGTCCGCCCCCGAAAAACCGACGACACCTACTGCGGTGTCGACGTATGTTTGGGCTGCGCAGGACACAGGGGCGGGGCTGACGGCGATGCAAGTTGACTTCGTTCCACGAGGGGCTCCACCCGTCGGGCCCGGCACGGCTACCTTCTCGTTAAGTCCTCATGCTCAGATTCAGGAGAAGTCGCTGATTGTCCCACAAGGCTGGTCTTGCTCTTTTCAAGGCCCAAGGGCCATCACGTGTTCCACTGGCTCCATTCAGCCCGGCAACCTGAACTTCCACATGACCGCAGAAACCGGGAAAAGTGCGGCCCCCGGCGTTCTCACGTACTCCTTCCGTGGCAGTGGATTCAGCACGGGCAAGCTTCGCTACGACTACTGACAGCGGCCGCGGAAACTGAGCGCCGCATCACACCGCCCGGTACGTCATGAAGGGCAGACCCCCTGCACTGCTTGATAGCAGCACCCGATGTGGGGGCTAGCTATACGCGAACTTAGGGGAAGAATGAAAGCGACGCTGTTCGTCGTTGCGGGCGCGCTTGGTGCCTTGGCGGTGGTTGGGGCCATCGCTCCCGCCGGAAAGAACTGGATAGTCCGCAGGTTCAGGACACCACACCGATTGAGGTGGGCCATGGCCTGGGCCGGGGGAGTGTTGCTTACCGCGTTGGTCATGAGCCTGCTGACGCCATTCCTTCGCTCATTGCTTGAGGGCCTCGTCCTGCTGAGCGGAGCCTCGCTGTTGGTGGGCTTCCTCGTGGCCCCGGCTTTGAGGATCGATCACGGCGTTGCGACTGCGCCTCGCCGCGTACTGGCTATTGGAGCGCATCCGGATGATCTTGAATTGGCGTGCGGGGCTACCTTGGCGAAGCTCGCTGATGCCGGGCACGAGGTCCGCACGCTGGTGATGAGTGCGGGAAGCCAAGGTGGCGACAGCACCGTGCGCAGCGTTGAGGCTTCGTCCGGTTCGGAGTTCATGGGCGCCGCGGAAGTACAGGTTCACGACTTCAAGGACACCGAACTGTCCGGGCAGGGCCAGGAGATGGTTCAAACCATTGAGGCCTTCATCAAGGATTTCAATCCGGATGTTGTGATGACCCATTCAGGGCATGACTACCATCAGGACCACTTGGCGGTGCATCAGGCCACCATGCGTGCGGCCCGTCAGCACTCATCAATCTTGTGCTTCGAAAGCCCCTCTGCCACGAGGCAATTCAATCCGAGCGTCTTCGTGGACATCGCCGGCTACGTGGACGTGAAGATCCATGCTGTGTCCATGCACCGCGACCAGAAAGGGAAACCCTACATGAGCCCTGAGCGAATCCGCAGCCTGGCAGCGTTCCGGGGCTCCCAGGCCAAGCAGAACTACGCGGAGGGCTTCGAACCCGTCCGTTTGCTCGGTTCAGCAGTGGGGGAGTTCTGATGGCGCGGTTCCTGGTAACGGGCGTAGGGGGTCCGGCAGGTGCGTCACTGGCGCGGCAACTCCGGTCGCGGGGGCATTGGGTGCTCGGTGTTGATATGGAGGATGTTGATCCTTCCCTTGCGGACGTCGTCGCGCGCGTGTCGCGTGCCGATGCTCCGGAATACCTCTGGGAACTGCGTGGGCTTGTGGCTTCACTCGGCGTAGAGACAGTCATCCCGACAGTCAGCGACGAATTGGTTTTGGTTGCCCAGGCCCGTGATGATTTTGCGCGAGGCGTCGGCGTCGTGATCGGACATCCCGCTCCCGTCCACATCGCCAACGACAAATTCCTCACCATGACCTGCCTGGACACCGCAGGTGTGGGTGTCCCGGACTTCGCACTTCCCGGCAGTTTCGGTTCCGCCGAAGAAGCCATGGATTTCCTTGGTGGACCCATCGTGGTCAAGCCGCGCGTCTCCCGGGGAGGACGTGGAGTCCGCGTCCTTGAGAAGCTCGCGGACCGGGGCCGCCACGCCGCACGAATATGGTCCACTATCGACGATTCATGGATTGTGCAGCGCTTCGCACCCGGAACCGAATTCGCCCCCGTCGTCCACCGGGCGGAAGGAGGGTCCGCCGTCGTCGTAGTGCTCGAGAAGACCGAGCTCAAGGAGGGGCGGATTGGCAACGCCGTGACGGTGCGCCGGACCGACAGCCCGGCCAATGCCGACGTAGCCGAGCTGGCCCTGGATGCAGTCGACGCCTTGGCCCTGGTGGGACCCGTGGACCTGGACATCAGGCGCATGCCGGACGGAACTCCCGTCGTGCTGGAAATCAATGCCCGTTTCGGGGCCAACAGCGCACATGCACCGGAGCTTTTGGACAGCGTCTTGGCTGCCCACGTTCCGGGTCTGCCGTCAGGGCTGGCAGGGTGACGCTGACCGACGTCGCGCTTGCCTTTGTGCAGATCGGAGGCCTGGTGATTCTGGCGTTTGGCGCCGTCAAGATCCTCTACGTTCCCTTGGCGTTGTACTTCAACCGCATTCACCGGCCCCGGGGGGTCAGGCACAAGTACTCCCTGGCCGAGGGCAGGCCGTTGGTTTCGGTCATCGTCCCCGGCTACAACGAGGCAGTGGTGATCACCAACTGCGTGGAGTCCATCCTGGCCAGCCGGTATCTTCGGCTGGAAATTATCCTGGTGGACGACGGCTCAACGGACAACACTGCCGCCATCATGGCCGGACTTGCGGATCAGCATGACCGGGTCCGTTTCATTTCCAAGTCCAACGGCGGAAAAGGTGCCGCGCTCAACACCGGAATCGCTGCCGCGCACGGGGACGTCCTGATGTTCGTGGATGCGGACGGCATCTTCGCCCCGGACACTGTCCTGTACATGCTGGAGGGCTTCGACCATCCCAAAGTGGGCGCCGTGTGCGGCGATGACCGCCCGGTGAACCTGGACCGGATACAGACCAGAATGCTCGCCATTCTCAGCCATGTGGGTACGGGGCTCGTCAGGCGGGCTTTGTCGCTGATGCACTGCCTTCCCATCGTTTCCGGCAACATCGGCGCTTTTCGCACGGACCTGGTCCGGCAAGTAGGCGGGTTCTGCGAAGACACCCTCGGTGAGGATCTTGAGCTGACTTGGCGCGTCTATGGCGCAGGCTATCGGGTCAACTTCCAACCGAAGGCACTCGTTTATGCCGAGTCGCCGTCCACTATGGGCGGCCTGTGGCGGCAACGCGTGAGGTGGTCCCGTGGCCTCCTGCAGACCTTGCGCATGCACGCCAGGATGCTGGGCAAATGGGATCACGGGCCCTTTGGGCTGTTCCTGGTTTTCAATGCCGTGACCATGGTGCTGATCCCTGTACTGCAGCTGTTAATCCTGGGCATACTGCCGTTCCTGTATCTCGCCGGCAAGGGGCCCATCCCTGGGGAGGTGCTCGCAATCCTGGGGTGGCTGGGCCTTTTCGTATCCTTGCTGCTGATCGTCTTCTCCATCGGCCTGAACAAGTCCTGGCGCGATCTCCGCTACGTGTGGACGGTGTTTCTGTGGCCGTTTTACTCAGTCTTTGTGGGGCTGGCGTTGGCGAGTGCGATCGTCAAGGAATTGCGGGGCAGCCCCGCCCGATGGAACAAGCTGCAGCGCACAGGGGTGGTCTCAGTGAGTGCAACGGACGGCGACCTCGCCACCGGATCCCCAACATGAAGCGAAAGGTAGCCGCCGCCATGGCGGCGCTTGCGGTAGCGGCGACATCGGTGGTGATGACATCGTCGTCTTCGGCCCAGTCTTCGCGGCCCGCCGACCGAATGGTCAACCTCGGGTTCGAAGACATTGTCACCGATGATCCCGGGCATCTTTCACGGCTTGCGGAGCAGCTTGATGCCGTGGATGCCACAGCGGTTTCCCTTGCCGTGGGCCGCACCGACTGGACGGCATTTCCGTCCTCCAGCAATCCCAACGCTGTGTCCGGCGCAGTTGCGGCGACAGGCCGGGACTATGTTGCCGAGGCCATCAAGGCCGTAGGTACTTCGGCGGGAGGGCGGAAACGGGACATTGTGCTGACCATCGATGTCCTCCTGGGCAGAAGTCTTGGGGAGGATCCTTCCTTGGCAGGGCGGAATGCAGCCGGTCAACGGTCGTCGTCGTTCGCGAGTGTCAGCGCCCTCCGTAACGGGGAGGCGGGTGAGCGTGTGGCCGCCCTGGCATCGGAAGTCGCCGGACGGTACCGTCCGACGGCGGTGGACCTCACCGAGCTGATGTTTGACGACTTCACCTTCGGCACTGATGACCTTGTAGATTTCAAGGCGACCACCGGGCTGAAGGACTGGCCCCGCAACAGCAGCGGTTCCATCGACGCCGCGGACGCCCACCTCCGCACGTGGCGCAGCGAGGCAGTGGCGGACATCGTCCGCAAGGTGCGTGCCGCCGTCGAGCCTTATGGTGTCCGGACCGAGACCGACGTGCGCTCGCCGCTGGTGCTGGCCGCCGGGGACCGCGCGGACAGTGGGCACGACTACGACCTCCTCCTCAAGCAGCTCGATCGTCTCCATGTCTGGCAGTACGTTGGGCTGAACGATGCCGCCGCACCCCCAACCAAGGAACTGGTCCGGGCCATGAACCGGCGTGCCGGTTGGCGGATGTCCCTGTCGTTGGGCCTGTGGTCCTCGGAAGGGGTTATCACGCCTGAGCGGCTTGGGCGGGAACTCCGGGACGCCGCCCGCGGTGGTGCCGCCTCGGTGTCGGTGACGCCGGCAAGCTTGATGACTGACGAGCATTGGGAGGTCCTGAAGAAGGCTTGGTCGGGGCGCTGGAAGGCCCTGTCCGTGTAAATGCGGCGGGCGTACCCTGAATGGCATGGGGATGGAAGGCGTGATTTCCGCAGTTGTCAGCTTGGGGCTTGTCCTCGCGTCGATCTGGGCGGGGGTGCGTTTGGTGGGCAGGGACGTCCCGGCGAAAGGGGCTACCGGTACGCTCGGCAGTGTTCTGTCCATGATCGAGCCGGCCACCGGAGCGCCTACGCGGTGGGAGTCGGCGGCGGCCGTTGAAGAGATGCGGCAACGCAGGCACGAGCACTTGACCGCGGGACCCCGCGTACCGGGTGGCGACCCCTACGACGGCAGGATCGTCCTGGGCCGCGGGCCTACCCGCAAGAATGGCGGGCGCTTCACGGAAACCAATATTTGAGACGCATTCCCGCGGTATCCCGGGCTGCAGGTAATATCCCTTGGGAAACATTAGTAATCCGGCTCACAGTATCCAGCGCAGTGTACGGGCCACACCCGATTCCGAAGGTAATACTCCATGGTTCACACTGCCCAGCAATCCACTGATCTCGCCGCGGAACTGCGAGCCGACGTCCGCAGGGTTTCAACCCTGCTGGGCGAGTCGTTGGTCCGGCAACACGGTCCCGAATTGTTGGAGCTGGTGGAGCAGGTCCGCCTGCTGACCAAGGAGTCCAAGGAAGCGGCGCGAGGCGGCGCCGATGCCACCGGACCGTGGAGCGCGCACGACGTCGTAGCCCAGGTCCGCGAATTGCTCGCCTCCCTGCCGCTGGAGCAGGCAACCGACTTGGTCCGGGCATTCGCTTTCTACTTCCACCTCAGCAACGCTGCCGAACAGGTCCACCGGGTTCGGGGGCTGCGGACCAGGCAGGAGAAGGACGGCTGGCTGGCCAAGGCCGTTTCGGAAATCGCGGGTCAGGCAGGTCCGGAGATCCTGCAGGACGTAGTCAACGAACTCGATGTCCGCCCGATCTTCACCGCCCACCCCACCGAGGCCTCCAGGCGGTCGGTCCTGGACAAGATCCGCAAGCTTTCCGATGTGCTGGCACAGCCCACTGCGGAGGGCACCTCGGCCAGGCGCCGTCAGGACCGCCAGCTCGCCGAAATCATCGATCAGATGTGGCAAACGGACGAACTCCGGCAAGTGCGGCCAACTCCCGTGGATGAAGCGCGCAATGCCATCTACTACTTGAACAGCATCCTCACCGATGCCATGCCGGAGATGCTCACGGATCTTTCCGAGCTCCTGGCAGAACACGGAGTCAAGCTCCCCACCGGCGCCGCGCCCTTGCGCTTCGGCTCCTGGATCGGTGGTGACCGGGACGGCAATCCGAACGTCACGGCGGCCGTTACCCGTGAGATCCTCCAGCTCCAAAACCAGAATGCGGTCCGGATCAGCATTGCCCTGATCGATGAGCTGATTTCCGTCCTTTCCAACTCCACCGCACTGTTCGGCGCTGACCAGGAGTTGCTGGACTCCATCGAAGTGGACCTCAAGAACCTGCCCGGCCTGGACAAACGGGTGCTGGAACTCAATGCGCAGGAGCCGTACAGGCTCAAGCTCACATGCATCAAAGCCAAGCTCATCAATACGGGGCGTCGCATCTCGGCTTCGACGTATCACGAGCCGGGCCGCGACTATGCCACGACCTCCGAGCTCCTCGCTGAATTCGGGCTCCTGGAAACGTCCCTCCGTAACCACGCCGCCGGGCTTGTGGCAGACGGTGCCCTGGCCCGTGTCAGGAGGGCGCTTGCAGCTTTTGGTCTGCATTTGGCCACCTTGGACATCCGTGAACATGCCGATTACCATCACGACGCCGTGGGCCAACTCGTCGACAGGCTCGGGACGGAGAAGCCGTATGGCTCCCTCACCCGCGAGGAGCGCCTCGCGTTCCTCGGCGAAGAACTGGCGTCCCGCCGGCCGTTGTCCGGCCACCCCATTAAGCTCGACGGCGCCGCCGACGGTACGTACGACGTCTTCCGGAGCATTCGCCAGGCCCTGAATACGTACGGGCCGGACGTCGTGGAAACGTACATCATTTCCATGACGCGCGGTGCCGATGATGTGTTGGCAGCCGCCGTGCTGGCCCGCGAAGCCGGGCTCATTGACCTCTTCGGGGCGAATCCGCACGCACGGATCGGTTTCGCTCCGCTGCTTGAGACGGTGGAAGAACTGCGTGCTTCTGCGGAAATCGTGGACCAGCTTCTGTCCGATCCGTCCTACCGTGAGCTCGTCCGCCTGCGCGGGGACATCCAGGAAATCATGCTGGGCTACTCGGATTCCAATAAGGAATCGGGCGTACTCACCAGCCAGTGGGAAATCCACAAGACCCAGCGGAAGTTGCGCGACGTCGCTGCGAAGCATGGTGTCCGCGTGCGGCTCTTCCACGGCCGAGGTGGTTCAGTGGGGCGTGGCGGTGGACCTACCTACGACGCCATCATGGCCCAGCCCAACGGTGTGCTTGAGGGTGAGATCAAGTTCACCGAGCAAGGCGAGGTTATTTCGGACAAGTACTCCTTGCCGGAGCTTGCACGCGAAAACCTGGAACTGTCGCTGGCGGCGGTGATGCAGGGCTCGGCCCTGCACCGCACTCCGCGTACGTCCGAGGACCAGCGTGAACGTTACGGCAATGTCATGGAGACCATTTCCGACGCCGCGTTCGCGCGGTACCGCGCCCTGATTGACGATCCCGACCTTCCGGCCTACTTCCTGGCATCAACGCCCGTGGAGCAGTTGGGCTCGTTGAACATCGGCTCCCGTCCGTCCAAGCGTCCGGATTCCGGCGCAGGCCTGGGCGGCTTGCGCGCAATCCCATGGGTGTTCGGATGGACTCAGTCCCGCCAGATTGTTCCCGGTTGGTTCGGCGTCGGTTCAGGCCTGAAGAAGGCCCGCGAGTCCGGCAACACGGAACAGCTGATGGAGATGATGGAGCGCTGGCACTTCTTCCGTTCCGTGATCTCCAACGTCGAGATGACGTTGGCCAAGACGGACATGGAAATTGCCGGGCACTACGTGTCCTCCTTGGTGCCGCAGGAACTCCACCGGCTCTTCCACATGATCCGGGACGAGTACGAACTGACGGTCGCCGAAGTCGAGAGGCTCACCGGGGAACTGGAACTGCTGGACGCGCAGCCCACGCTCAAGCGTTCACTGGAGATCAGGGACCAGTATCTTGACCCCATCAGCTACCTGCAGGTGGAGCTTCTTCGTCGCGTCCGCGAAGAATCAGTGTCCGGAGCCGAAATCGATGAGCGGCTCCAGCGGGCCATGCTGATCACGGTCAATGGCGTTGCTGCGGGCCTGCGGAACACCGGCTAGGAGAGCGACCCTCGGGGGATGTGATAGAGCGTCCGGCGCAACCCGTCGGGATGTGATAGAGCGTCCGGCGCGGGGCCGGCGATAGGGTGGTGGGATGCCTTCCTTCCAGACCAAGCTGAAGATCACCGGCCTCAAGCCCGGCAATGCACCGGAGTCCGTGATGGCTGCAGCTGTGGAGGCCCTGGGCACCCGCCACCATGTGGAATCGAACCAGCTGGACATTGTGGGCGGTGTGCCCCAGATCAGCCTTCGGTTCACGGTGGACGCCCAGGACTACGCGGGTGAGAACGACGCCGCCCGGACATCCGCTGCCATGGTGCGTGACGCCGTCGAACGCGTGGCTCTGACCGGTGCCCTCTATGTGCTGCGGCGCAGCCGGGGGCGCTGGTCGCCGATCTAGCGGAGGTTGGACATCACTCCGGCTGCGGCAGGTCGCCGTCGAACGGTTCATCCACTGGCGAGGCGCTCCCGCGTCGACGCGTCGCGATCAGGCCCACCACGACGCCGATCAGCAGGCCCACGGCCACGCCGATCAATGAACTCGCCCAAAACGGCAGCTTGGTGGCTGATCCCGCAAAGTATCCCAGGCCGACCTGCCATACCGCCCACAGGACGGCACCAAGCCCGGCGCACAGGCTGAATCCCCGGATGGACACGTTGGCAATGCCTGACGCGGCCGACGTCGCCAATCGCCCGGCCGGAATGAAGCGCGCACCGATGATGGCCCCGTACGTTGAGGACCGTCCGGCCTTGGCGATGGCTTCGTGGATGGCCAAGTGGGTTTTCCTTCCCCAGGACCACCGGTCCAGCACGTGGCTGATGCGCCGTTTGAAGAGCAGGTAGACGGCCATGTCGCCAAGCCATGAGGCGAACGCGGCCAGGAACAGGATCAACCATAAGTTGGCGTGGCCGTCAGCTGCGAGGGCGCCGCCGGTGATGACTACCATCTCTGACGGAACGGGCGGAAAAATGGCATCACCAAGCACCACGGGAACAATCCACAGGTAGATGGCCGATCCCCACGAATCGGGCGAGATGAAGTCCACCCGCACAACGTACCGCACTTGCCGTGCCCGCCGCTTCCCTTGCCGTTGTCCACCCGCGACGGAAGACTGGCGGCATGCGTATAAAGATCCTGCAAGGCGACATCACCACGCGAAGCACGGACGCGATCGTCAACGCCGCCAACTCATCGCTGCTCGGCGGCGGGGGCGTGGATGGTGCCATTCACAGGGCGGCCGGGCGCGAATTACTGGAGGCTTGCCGGGAACTGCGGCGGAACGAACTGCCAGGCGGCCTGGATGTGGGGAAAGCCGTGGCGACTCCCGGGTTCCGGCTTCCTGCTCGGTGGGTGATTCACACCGTGGGGCCCAACCGGCATGCCGGGGAAACGGACCCGGAGCTGCTCGCCTCCTGTTTCCGCGAAAGCCTCGCGGTTGCTTCGCAGTTGGGCGTCGGCAGCGTGGCATTTCCCGCGATCAGTGCCGGGATCTACGGTTGGGATGCGCGCCAGGTTGCGGAGGTGGCGTACGACGTCGTCACCGCCTTGGGGGACTCCGCTTCGGAAAGTGGCGGTTCAGGAAACAGCGGCCCGGGAAGTCCGCTGGAAATAGTGGAGTTCGTGCTGTTCTCGGAGCAGACGGCGTCCGTCTTTCAGTCCGTTTTTGAAGGTTAGGGCTGTGTTTATTGGTTAGGGCCGCGTTTGAAGTCAGGGCCGCGCCGGAGCGTCAGACGCGGGCTTCGCTGAGCTCCAAACGGCTGCGGTACTCCACTGGCTTCTTACTGATGGGGTCAACAAAACGGATGCCCCTGGCCAGGAGTTGCAGCGGCTTGCCGTAGTCGTCCGGCGCCTTGTCCAGCAGGTCCGGGTAGAAGGCATCGTGGAGGATGCCCAGTCCCAGTGAGGCCATGTGGACCCGCAGTTGGTGGGTTTTCCCGGTGTGCGGTTCCAAGCGGTACAGCGCGCGGCGCTGCGCTCCGGCGTCGAAGGTCCTGATCTGCTCAATCCGGGTCTCGGCATTCGGTTCGCCATCAACCACTTCTGCCAGGAGGTAGCTGCGGGACTTGGTCATGCGGTTGCGCACCACCGCGGGGAAGTCGACGGCGGGGTACCCTGCGGCCGGGATCGCGGCGGAGACGCACTCGTAGTCCTTCCGGACCTGGCGCTTTTCGAACAGCACTTGGTACTTGCCGCGTGTTTCCGGATTGGTGGACAGGAGGAGGATACCGGCCGTCATTCTGTCCAGGCGGTGCATGGGGATGAGGTCTGGCAGGTCCAGGAGGTTCCGCAGCCGGACCAGTGCCGATTCCTGGATATAGGTGCCGCCGGGGGTGGTGGGCAGGAAGTGCGGCTTGTCCACCACCAGGATGTGCTCGTCCTGGTGGAGGATGTTGATTTCCACGGGCAAGCGGGTCTCCGGCGGGAGCGTGCGGTAGTACCAAATGAAGGTGTGGTCCTCCAGTTTGGTAGCCCGGCTCAACGGGATTCCGCCTTCGCCCACGATTTCGCCGGCGTCGAAGCGGTCCTCGATGCCTTGGGGGTCGATGTGCCCCCAGCGATGCATCATGTAGTCCATTGCGGTCTCCCAAGGACCCTCATCCGGAAGCCGGAGGCGGGTTGCATTCACGCCGTCGCGCACGGGGAGGGGGGATTGCATCACCGAACAATTCTACGGTGCCCCGCGGACGCGTCCGCTGTACCCGGGGAGGGGACTGCCGAACATAAAAAAGTTCTTGACAAAAAAAGTTGTCGGTAGCAATACTTGAAGCATGTTGGACATCGAAGTGATTGAGGATCCTGCTGCGGCGGAAGCATCGCTGGATCCGATCCGCACCCGGATCCTGCAGGAACTCACTCAGCCCGCAACCGCAACGCAGTTGGCGGCCAGGGTGGACATGCCGCGCCAGAAGGTCAACTACCACCTCAAGGCCTTGGAACAGCATGGCTTGGTTGAATTGGTGGAGGAGCGGCGCAAGGGCAACGTGACCGAGCGCGTCGTGCGTGCCACGGCTGCGTCCTACCTCATTTCCCCGAGTGCGCTGGCTTCCGTGGCGCCCGATCCCCGCCGCTTTGCCGATAGGTTCTCAGCCTTCTGGCTCCTCTCCCTGGCTTCGCGCACCGTGCAGGAAATGGGCAAGCTCATCTCCGGCGCAGCGGCGGCCAAGAAGAAGCTCGCCAGCTTCGCCATTGACGGGGAAATTACCTTCCGCTCCGCAGCCGAGCGGGCCGCCTTCGCCGAGGAACTCGGCGTCGCCGTGACGCGGCTCGTGGACAAGTATCACGACGGCGGTGCTGCCGCAGCGGCGGGCGGAGCACGGAAGCACCGGCTCGTCGTCGTACTTCATCCGGCACTGAAGACACGCTTACCGGAACAAACAGCGGAACAAACAACGCACGCACCAGCAGAAAAGGACCAGAGCAATGACTGACAACCGTAAGTTCGAAATTGTGGCAGACACCGAACTGCCCGGAACCCCTGAGCGCGTCTGGGAAGCGGTCACCAAGGGCACCTCGGCCTGGATGTTTCCCACCGACCAGTGGCCGGATGTGAAGACCGTGGAGGAGTACCCAAGCCACCTGGTTTCCCGCATGGAGGGCCCTGATGGCTGGTTCAACCAATTGGAGCACGTCCTCGAGCCGCTGGACGGCGGCCGGGCCAAGCTGCACTACGTGCACAGCGGCATCTTCGCCGATAACTGGGACGAACAGTACGACGGCGCCAGCAAGCACACCGCGTTCTACCTCCACACCCTAGGCCAGTACCTCCGCTACTTCGACGGACAAACGGTGGTCTTTACCGACGTCCAGGCACCTGCGGCATCCCGGACGCCGGCTGGCTTCATCAAGTTGAAGGAGGCGTTGGGCGTGGAAGGCGCTGCCGCCGGAACTTCCATTGATGTGGACGTCGACGGTGTGGGACGGCTCAGCGGGGAAGTGGACTTCTCGAACGAGAACTTCCTGGGCATCCGCACGTCGGACACGATGTACCGCTTCTTTGGCCGGAACGCTTTCGGTGCGCCGGTGGGCATGACCGTCCACGAGTTTGGCGGCAGCGGCGACTCCGAGCTCACCGCCAAAGCCTGGGGCGCCTTCCTGGAGCGGGTCTACTCGTCCAACTAACTGTCACTAGGGGTTGTTCCCAGGGCTGGGAACAACCCCTACTGCCAGTCAGATGGGGTCAGACTACGTGGGGGTCAGGCGACGGCGGACCTCTCTTCAGCTTTTAGGCTCCGGCGGAGTTGCGGGGAATCGCCCAGCTTGTCCTGTGCGGCCCGGAGCGCCTTGACCGCGGTTTCCAGTTGCGCGGGCGGAAGTGTGTAAGGCACCCGCATGTAGTGCTCGAACGCTCCACCCACGCCGAACCTTGGGCCGGCAGCCAAGCGGACGCCGAATTCCGGTGCCACCACCGTCAGCGCGGTGCTGCTGGGTGTGGGGAGGCGGCACCAGACAGTCAGGCCGCCTTGGGGTCGCTCCACTTCCCACTCCGGCAGATGTTCGGCCAGGAGTTTCAACAGTGAGGCGCGGTTGTCGCGCAGTTCTTCCAACCGGGACCCAAGAGGCTCGGCGTAGGAGCGCACCAGCCGTGCCGCTGCGAGTTGCTCCACCACCGGCCCGCCGAGGTCCATGGTCGTCCTGGTGGCCACAAAGCGGGTGACCAGTGGTGCGTCGGCGCGGATCCATCCGGTCCGGAGCCCTGCCCAGTGCGACTTGCTGAGCGACCCTATCGAAACCACGGCGGGACTGAAAGCGGACATCGGTGCGGCAGTGCCGCCGTCGAGGTTCAGCCCCCGGAGCGTCTCGTCCACAACCAGCACGGTGCCTGACGAGGCCGCGGCACGTGCCAGGCGTTTTCGGTAGTGGTCGGGCATGAGTCGGCCTGTGGGATTGTGGAAATCCGGAACCAGGTAAGCCATGGCCGGCCCTTGTTGGTGCATGGCAGCGACCATCGCGTCGATGTCCCAGGAGTCCGGAGCGTCGGGGGAGGGCAGCGCGACGGGGAGGGGGCGGGAGCCCGCGGCGCGGATGGCGTCCAGGGCGTTCGGGTAACTCGGGTGCTCCACCAACACTTTGTGCTGTTTGCCGGCAAGTGTACGCAGAATGATGTTGAGTGCGTGTTGCGCGCCGGAGGTCACAAGGATTTGCTCCGGGGTGGTGGGGACGCCGTCGGCCGTGTACTTCGCAGCGATGGCCTCCCGGAGGACTGGAATGCCCAAGGCGTCGTAGCCGAAGCCTGGCAGGAGCGCCGGCAACTCGGTCAATGCGTCCGCGAAGGCGCGGTGGACCACCTCGCCGGCCGCGGGCAACGATGCGTAGGCCAGGTCCAGCAGGCCTTCGGGCGCGGCGAGGCCAGGCATGCTGACGGGAGTACTCCGGTGCGGAATGCTCGTCCGCCCCCGACTGCCTTGGCCGCCCGTCAGGAATCCTTGCTCGCGCAGGCTCGCATAGGCGGCGGTGATGGTGGTGCGGCTGAGTCCCAGTGTGGACGCCAGCGACCTCTCGCTCGGCAAGGCGACGTCCAGCGGGATTCGGCCGTCCATCACCAGCAAACGCACGACGTCGGCCAGCTCACGGTAGGCGGGCAGCGCGCCGGAGTTCCACGACCCAAGGAGTCGGGCCAGGGCGGTGGGGTTCAGTGAACTCGGCATCAGTCCAGTATTTCAAACTGGCTATGGATTACAAGGCCAGTTTTCATGAATTATGGGATTCATGATGACCCGAAGACTCACCCAACTCCTGCTCGGACTGGCCATGTATGGCATATCCCTGGCGATGTTCATTCGAGCCGGCCTTGGCCTTGATCCTTGGGATGTGTTCCATCAAGGAGTCTCGGAAAAGACGGGCCTCAGCATCGGGGTGGTGGTGATCGTGGTGAGTTTCCTGGTGCTTCTCCTCTGGATCCCGCTGCGGCAGATGCCCGGTATTGGAACGCTGGCGAACGCGGTCCTGGTGGGCCTCTTTGCGGATCTGGGCTTGTGGCTGATCCCGGAGTTCTCCCATCTTGGCGGCCAGATCGCCCTGCTGGCGGGAGCGGTGGCGCTCAATGGCATCGCTTCGGCCTGCTACATCGGAGCCCGTCTGGGGCCCGGCGCCCGCGACGGCCTCATGACAGGCCTCGTGCGGCGGACGGGATGGTCCGTCCGGCTGGTACGCACCGGAATCGAGGTCACCGTGTTGGCGATTGGTTGGCTGCTTGGCGGATCGGTGGGTGTAGGCACGGTGGTTTACGCCTTGGCCATTGGTCCACTCGTTCAGTTGCTGCTTCCAAGGTTCATGGTCCCGGAGGGTAAACCCGATGCGGAGCCGGGTGTCGCCGCAGGCGCGGTGCTGACGCAGTCTGCGGCGTCGGTTCAGGGCGCCGGCTGGCACCGCGGGCAGAAGTAGATGTCCCGTTCTTCGGTTCCATCGGGTCCCGCGAGGAGTCCGTGCCGGATCTGTGTACCGCAGCGCCGGCAGGGTTGGCGGGTCCTGCCGTATACCCAGTAACCGGGACGCATGGCACGCGGGCCCAGCGTACTCCGGCGCCCGGGCCCAAGGTTTTCACCGAGGAGGCGCTTGGCGTCGGTGACGATCTTTGCAAGGTCAGGCACCTGGCCCACGGGTAGTGCTGGATGGACGCCGGACAGGAAACAGGAATCACAGCGGTAGATGTTGCCGATTCCGGCCAGCTTCCGTTGATCCAGCAAGGCGAAGCCAATGGGCACGTCCGGTTCGGCCTGCAACCTCCGCAAGGCCTCCTCTTCGTCCCAGTCCGGGCCCAGGAGGTCAGGCCCGAGGTGGCCAACAATTTTCTCTTCGTCGCTGGTGGGCACTACGTCAAGGATGCCCAGGGAGAACCCCACCGCGTCCGCCACGGGCGTTTTCAGCACACAGCGGGCGGTATAGCCAGGCTTCGTCCATCGGCCCCCGGGCGCGTAGACCATCCATGAGCCCTCCATTTTGAGGTGCGAATGGATGGTCAACGCCCGCAATTTCTTGCTGGCACCGGGCAGGGTGTCTTCCGGCCCCTCCAGTCGCATCAGCAGATGCTTCCCGCGGGGCACCACCTCCACCATGGTCCAGCCCGACAGGTTCAGTGTGGCAAACCGGGGAACCCTGAAGTCTGAAGCGGTGAGGACCTGGCCTGCCAAAGCTTCGTGAAGCTTGTGGGCTGCCCGCCAAATGGAATCTCCTTCAGGCACGGATACGCAGTCCCTTCGGGGTGGAGTAGGCGCCGGCGGCAGCCAATGCCGCGGCTATGGGGGTCTCCAGGAGATCGTGGCCGTTCACTTTCTCCATGAAGAGTTTGTCCACCGCGCCGCGCCGCACTACTCCCACCAAGGCCTCGGCGGCCACGGTCAAGGCAGCCTCGTCATGGCTGAAGGTGAGGAGGGTCTTGCCGCCACGTTCGACGTAAAGCACCAACGCGCCGTCGACCATCACCACCAAAGCTCCGGCCTTCCTGCCCGGGCGGTGTCCCGATCCGGCTTCACCGGCCACGCCCGGCCAAGGGAGGGCTGCGCCGTAAGGGTTCGCCGGGTCCGTTGCCGCCAGGGCCAACGCTGACGGCTCCGCCTTGGAGATCCGGGCGTCTTCCGTGAAGGACCGCAGCCTGTCCACTGTGGCAGGAACCGCGAATTGGGCCGCGCCAAGATGTTCAATGAAGTAGCCCCGGCGGCACCGTCCTGCCTCTTCCAACCGGGCCAGGACCTTGTACATCAGCCCAAACCCACCCAGGATGTTCTCGGCCATGACGGATCCTCGGGTTACCACCCCGTACCTGTCCAGCAGGAGCTCCGCTGTACCGCGCGCATGGATGGTGGGGTCGAGCTCCGGGGCAGGAAGCGCGGACCAACGCCCGACGGCGAGCGGCGGCGTGGGTGCCGACGCAGCGGTTGAACCGTAGCGTCCGCCGCTCAATCCCGGGGAGCCAAGGAGGCCTGCACCGTGACGGCCCAAACGGCTCATGCGCGGTGCACGGGCCCTCGGGGCTTTCGCAACTTGCCGGTGGGCCGTCCGTCCCCCGGCGATCATGGCACGGACGGGGGCAAAGGTATCCCCGGTAACCCTGCCTGCCCACACCAGGTCCCACAGCGCTGAGACGACGGCGTCGTCACTGAGCACGGCGTCCATACCCCCGGCAACGTCCGTCAGCTGCCGGAAGAAGTAGCCACCGCCGGCACTGAGGTAGTCCAGCAGGCGCTGCTGGGCATCGCCCGGTTCGAAGTCCGGCGAAGGATTCAAGGTCAGTTCGGCGGAGTCTGCAACGTGTAGGCTGATCCATCCGTCGTTCCCGGGCAGTTGGCCGGCTCCGGACCACAGCAGTTCACCCGCTGCCATGAGCTCGTCGAGCATCGCCGGTTTGTAGTCGGCCACCCTGCTGGCCAGCACCAACGGTTCCCATGCCGATGCCGGGACGGGAACCCCGGAAAGCTGGTCCACGGCAGTGATGATGCCATCCAGACCCCGCAAGGCCGAGCCCCTCGACTTTCCTTGGGCACTGACGTTTTGCCATGCGGGAAGGAAACGACCGTAAGCGGCGGCGTCGACCGGTTCCACTTCCGCCCGCAATGCAGCGAGGGAGCGGCGCCGCAATTTCCGCAATACCTCGGCGTCACACCATTCGCTGGCAGGAGGAGCTTCCGGGCCCATCAACTCGGGATCGGTGGTTTCAGGGTCCCGGGTTGCGGCGACGGCGTGTGGCCGGAACTCACCCTCCACAACCCTGCCGTCTGCAGCCAGCCGTTTCAGGGCAGTATTGACGACGGCGACGCCCAGTCCCAGCCGCGTCGCCGCTTCGGCCGCAGTGAATGGTGCATGCGTGCGGGCGTAACGGGAAACGAGGTCTCCCAGCGGGTCCTGCACAGGTTCGATAAAGGCCAGTGGCACGCCCATGGGGAGGGGAACGCCGATTGCATCGCGAAGCCGCGCCGCGTCTTCAATGGCGGCAAAGCGTTCGACGCCGCCGATTGTCACCTTGAGGGCGCGGTTGGCCTTGTGCAGTGCCAGCAGGTGCTGCTCTGCTTCGGCGGGAGTTCCGGGAGGAAGAGCCCTGTCTTCGGTGAGTTCCTGGTCCTCCGCGTGGTCCTGAAACTGTTCCTGGTTCAGCAGCTGTTCCTGCTCCTGAACCAGTTCCTGCCCTTGCAGACGCTCGGCTACTTCCTTCACGTCGAGCGGACCCAGCAGCCGGAGGAGGTCCGCAATGCCTTCCATCCCACGGACCCGCCGATCCGGAACCAGCCGTTGCAGCTCCCGCTCGGTGGAATCGATGACTGCCGCGTCCAGGAGCTCACGGAGTTCCACCCTGCCCAGGAGCTCGTTCAGGAGGGTGGAGTCGAGGGCCAGTGCCGCAGCCCTGCGCTCGGCGAGGGGGGAGTCGCCCTCATAGAGGAACTGGGCGACGTAGCCGAACAACAGTGATTTGGCGAAAGGAGATGGCTGCTGCGTAGTGGTTTCGACTATCCGCAATTCCCTGCGTTCCACGGAGGCTGCGATGTCCTTGAGCGCCGGGAGATCGTAGACGTCCTGCAAGCATTCGCGCACGGTTTCCAGCACGATGGGGAACGACGGGTACTTCTTGGCGACATCCAGCAGCTGGGCGGAACGCTGGCGTTGCTGCCATAGCGGTTGCCGTTTGGTGGGGTTTTGACGCGGCAGCAGCAAGGCGCGGGCAGCGCATTCCCGGAACCGCGACGCAAAGAGAGCGCTGCCTCCCACCTCTGCGGTGACAATTTGCTCCAGCTCTTCCGGATCGAAGAGGAACAGCTCCGCACCGGGAGGCTCGTCCTCCATCATGGGAACCCTGAGCACAATGCCGTCATCGGCAGCCATTGCCGATCCGTCCAGGCCGTAACGCTGCTGGAGTCTCTGTCCCACGGCAAGGGCCCACGGCGCATGGACCGGCATGCCGAAGGGGCTGTGAAGGACCACCCGCCAGTCACCCAGTTCATCGTGGAAGCGTTCCACCACCAGCGTTCGGTCGCTGGGCACAACCTCGGTGGCCTGTTTTTGCTCCTCGAGGTACTGAATCAGGTTATTTGCCGCAAAGGTGTCCAAGCCGCTGGCCTGGCAGCGTTCCATGGCCGGGCCGGAATCAGCTGCCGAAAGTTCCCGGATGAACGCGCCCAGCGCGCGGCCGAGGTCCACGGGGCGGCCCAGGGAGTCACCCTTCCAGAACGGCAATTTGCCCGGCTGGCCGAAGGCGGGGGAGACGAGGACACGGTCATGCGTGATGTCCTCGATTTTCCAGCTGGTTGCTCCGAGGGCGAAGACGTCCCCGACGCGGGATTCGTAGACCATTTCCTCGTCGAGCTCGCCCACGCGGCGGCCGCCCTTGGCTGCGCGGGACGACGGACTCGGGCCGTCGCCGTCAGAGCCACCGGAGGAACCGGTCCCTTCAACTTCGGTACCGATGATGTACACGCCAAAGAGGCCGCGGTCGGGAATGGTGCCGCCGGACGTCACTGCCAGCCGCTGGGATCCGGGCCGGCCTTCAATGGTTCCCGCGTGGCGGTCCCACACGATGCGGGGCCGCAGCTCGGCAAACTCATCGGAGGGATACCGGCCTGCCAGGAGGTCCAGCGTGGCCTCGAATGCTGACCGGGGGAGGCTGGCGAACGGCGCCGAGCGGCGAACGGTGCTGAACCATTCCTCGACGTCGATGCTCCCCAACGCGGTGGCCGCGACGGTCTGCTGGGCAAGGATGTCCAGCGGGTTGGTGGGGATGCTCAGCCGCTCAATCTGTCCACTGAGCATCCGCTCCACCGTGACGCTCGTGTGGAGGAGGTCGGCCCGGTGCTTGGGGAAGAGGACGCCCTCGGAGATCTCGCCTACTTGGTGCCCGGCACGCCCGACGCGCTGGAGGCCGCTGGCAACAGAGGGCGGGGACTCTACCTGGATGACAAGGTCCACCGCGCCCATGTCGATGCCCAGTTCCAGGGAAGACGTTGCAACAACACAGCGCAGCCTGCCGGATTTGAGGTCGTCCTCGATCATGGCCCGTTGGTCCTTGGACACTGAACCATGGTGGGCCCTGGCCAGAACGGGATCGCTTCCGCTGGTGCTGCCCGCCTGGGCCATCATGTGCGCGGGGGTTGCGGTGGATACAGGCGCCTTGGCCCGGGCTGCAGCGGAAGCATCATCCTGCACTGATCCGGCGCCCCAGTCCTCCGTATTCCCGGCAGCCGGCTCAGCCCACGGTGAACCCGCCTCCGCCATGAGTTGCCGTTCCGCGTAGATCTCGTTCAACCGGGCGGTTAGCCGCTCCGAAAGGCGACGTGAATTGGCAAAGACAATGGTGGACTGTTTGGAGAGGACCAGATCCACAATCTGCTCCTCAACGTGCGGCCAGATGGAAGCTTGCGGCTGCAATCCTGAAGCCGGCCCGGAATCGAACGCGCCGGCAGCACCCTGGAGGTCTGACATGTCCTCAACAGGCACGGTGACCGTCAGGTTCCAGTTTTTCTTGGAGGGGGGAGCGACGATCTCCACCGGAGCCTGCCCTGCAAGGAATTGGGCCACCAGCTCGCGCGGCTGCACGGTGGCGGACAGCCCGATGCGTTGAGCGGGCTTGGGCAATAGCGCGTCCAGGCGTTCCAGCGATACAGCGAGGTGGGCACCGCGCTTGGTGCCGGCAACAGCGTGGACTTCGTCGATGATCACCGTGTCCACTTCACTGAGCGTCTCGCGTGCACGCGACGTCAGCATCAGGAACAGGGATTCCGGCGTTGTAATGAGGATGTCCGGAGGGTTGGACAGCAACGACCGGCGGTCTGCCGCCGTCGTATCTCCCGAACGGACGCCAACCGTCACCAGCGGTGCGGGCAGGCCCAAACGCTTTGCCGTTTGCGTGATGCCGATCAGGGGGGCGCGAAGGTTGCGTTCCACGTCCACGCCGAGAGCCTTGAGCGGCGATATATAGAGGACACGGGTCTTGGTCTTGGGACGCTTGGCGCGGCCCTTGGCCGGCGCCGGAACCTCCTCAAGTCCCGGCAAAGCATCGGATGGTGCAGCGTGCAGCCTGTCCAACGCCCAGAGGAACGCGGCCAGGGTTTTTCCCGAACCGGTGGGAGCCACCACCAAGGCATGGGAACCGGAGGAAATGGCATTCCACGCGCCATCCTGGGCGGCCGTGGGCTCACTGAAAGCGCCGAGGAACCATTCCCTGGTTGCCTGGCTGAAACGGCTCATGGCGCCTGTGGACGCCTGCTGCTCCTGCATTCCTCCATCATGCCCCACGGCCCGGACATAATAAGCCCGGCCCGTGGGGAGGCGGTTTAGACCGCTTGGAATGCGGTGATGCTCAAGAGCTTGATCCCCATGTTGCTGCAGGCATCGTGGGGTTCGGCGACGAACAGGGATGCTGTGTCTTCGGGTGGGTAGATGCGGTATCCCGCTGCCGGGACCTTGGTGCAGTCGCCGTAGTTCCCGGCCTGCGTGTACCGAAGCTCCGCCCATGCGGACTTGCCGGGGGCCAGCTCGATCCTAGTGACGGGCGTGGTCGTTTCCCGCGTGGCCGGTTCGCCAATGGGTTCTCCCGTGGCGTTGGCTGTGAGGGACACCCCGGCGAAGCCTTCCAAGACACAGGTTGCCGAGCCTGAGTTGGTCAGAATCAGTTTCTCGTAGATGCTTCCGGCAGCGCCGCCACCGGTGGCGTCCGTTGTTGCAGTCAACGAGTCCGCCTTGCACAATGCGGGCGCGGCCGGAGCGGCGGACGTGGGGGCTGCCGACGGTGAGTTGCTTCCGGACGGAGCAGCCGACGTCGACGACTGCGAGGGCGAAGAGGACGGCGTGGATGAACTTGGCGGTGCGCTGCTGGTCCCCGAAGGGCTCGGGCTGGGCCCGCAGGCGGCCAGCATCAGCAGCGAGGCAGCCGCCGTCGTCGTCAAAAGTCCGGTCTTGATGCGCTGAGTCCACATGGGCACCAGCCTTGCTGCGGCCGTGGCGGGAGTCAATTGAGCCACGGCGACCGCGACGGATTGGCGCCCGGATTGTGATCTTCCGGGCGCCAATCGTGCAGCGTTACTTGGTTGTTGTGCCCGTCTTTGCAGTCCGGCTGCGGAGGAACGCCGCGCCTCCCAGAACCAGGCCCGCCAAGCCGGCGATCAAGCCTGCCCAACCAAGGGCGGTCGAGTTGTCGCTGGTCACGGAAGCGGCCTGCTCAGTGGTTTCCGTTGACGCGCCATGGTGGTCGCCGGACGAGTCGGCGGGGGTGATGGTCACCGAAGGGGCGGGTGACTTGAGGTCATCCTCTTTCTGGCCATCCTGGGGAACTTCGGACCAATCCACCTGGCCCTGCTCGCAGGTCTGCAGCGTGGGGAAGTAGATGGTCTTGCCGGCTGCGTCGGGCAGCTTGACGGACAACACCACCGCATCCCGCAGGTGCGGATCCAGCGGGGTCTTTGCCGTGTAGACGATCTGGCCGGTTCGCTTGGTGATCGTCGTGCCGTCGTCCAGCTTCTTCGGCGTGTCGAAGGTTTCGGTGACCTTCTCAACTGTCCAGTTCGGATTCACCGTGGGCTGCGCGTCCGTCAGTTCCTCAGGCAGCGTGATGGTCAGCTTTGTTGTGGGGGAAGTGTCGCAGCCGTGCGGAATGCCGAACGTCACCAGCGCGTATGAGTTGGCGGCGGTCTTGTTGGGATCGGCCCCAACGTGGGCGGAGGCTCCGGCCAGTCCGGCCATCATCAAGGCGGCGGTTCCACCGGCGACGGCGGTCGCGGTTACGGTATGGCGGAGGGCGGATTTCATCATGGGATTGCCTTTCAGGGTGCGCCTCAAGGGGCGCAGGGTACGGGTTTTAGCCCGTCACCTCACAAGGCTTTCGCTTGTTGTGGACTTTGGTGCCGGGCGGAGTCAGGAATGCACGACGGCGGACGGCGGACCGCGCCGGCTGTCTTGCCTGAGGTTGCGCCACGGGCGCGGGATGAAAACCACGGGTGCGCCGACGGCGAGTGGCGTGGCGCCGGCGTCGGGCTTGAAAAGCAGCGTGGGCAGTACAGCAAGCGGCCGGAGCCAGGCTGCAAGCTGCCACAGCGCATCCTCGCCCTTCGACAAGGCAACTGCGGACGCGACGGTGGCCAGAGCGTGCGCCACCAGCATGAGGGCTCCGGCGGCGGTTCCCGGATCATGAAGGTGGGCAGCGGGGTCCAGGACGGGTGTCAGGAGCTCGGTTCCCACGTGGTGACTGCCTCGTGGTCCGTCAACACCCACTGGTGCAAAGGCGCTGAAAGCGTCGTGCAGGACGAACTGGCTCGCGCCCAGAAGCGCGGACATTGCCACAAGGTTCAGCTTGAACCGGGAAGCGAAGGTGGTGGCCAGGCCCGTTACCGCAACCAGCGCCAAGAGGACCGGGAACGTGGGGAGTTCGCCGCCGCCGGCAACGTGGGCACTTGCGGCCAGCAGCACGATCACCGTGGCGATCGCCGAAGAGCGCAAGGCATGGAAGGGAGTCCGGTGCTGCAGAGTGCGCACTGTGTCCTCCCTGTGTTGGCCGGCTGCTTGGGCACCTCCGATTCTATCGGGATTTCTGGGAAGGGCTTGCGGAGCGTTCATGCGAGGACGGCCTCAGGGTGCGTTCGATCTCCAGAAGCTCGGACAGTGCTTCGGCGCAGTGCAGGCAGCCCGCCAGATGGCTTTCTGCCCGCCTCCTGCCGACGGCGGTCGCTGAGTCCCGCGCCAACCGCACCAGGAGCTGCGAGATTTCGGAACAGCCTTTGCCGGCGGGCTGGCGGACGTGTGCCTGGAGATACGCCTGGCGGAGACCCTCGCGGGCACGGATCAGTAGCGAGGCAACGCCGTTGGGGTTCACCCCCACGTATTCTCCCGCCTCGGTGTGCCTCATCCCCTCAATGTCCACGCACCACAGCACCCGTTGCCATCGGGTGGGGAGCGAGCGGAAGGCCCGCAGCAGGGTGGCTGATTCGAACAGTGCGACGAAGGCGTCTGCCTCCTGGCTTGTTTGCGCGAGCGCCCTGTCCCGGTCAAAGGCCGCCCGGCGCCTGGCGGCGGCGTTGCGTTGGTGGGCCATCCGGCGCGTCGTGGTCAGCACATAGGAGCGGAAGTACGCGTTCGGTCCTTTGCCGGCTTCCAAAGCCACGAGTACGGCCAGGAAGGCTTCGGCAACAACATCGTCCACGTCGCTGGGGTTGTCTGCCTCCCTCCGTGCCACGTAAACGGCTGCATTTTTATGGCGTCTGTAAAGTTCATCGAATGCGGACAGGTGTCCTTGCCGGACGAGTTCTATCAGGTGATTGTCGCGGGCATTGGGGGAGTCGGCGGCTGCAGTGGTTGGGGGTTCCACACTTTGCCTTTCAGGGTCGGGGCGAGCGGCCCAAACCTAGGAAGAGCATGATTGGATTCACCGAAGATGCAGGAAAGTGGGAAAAACGGACTGCCCATGCAGGATTTCGATTTCGACGAGCGTGACCTGAGGCTTTTGCATGCCCTCCAAGTGAGGCCCAGGGCACCATGGACGGCTTTGGCTCCAGTGGTTGGCGCCGACGCCGTCACGCTTGCACGGAGGTGGAACGTCCTTCAGGACCGAGGGCTCGCCTGGATGACGTCCTATAAAGGATCCGGAGCCAGGTTTGTTGGTGCCATCATCGATGTCAGGTGTGCACCGTCCATGATGTCGGCAGTCATTCAAGATCTGGTCCGCGACCGGGAGGTGGTTTCCGTCGACCAAACCGCCGGAGCCCGTGACCTTGTTCTTACGGTCTTCTGCAGTACCGACGCCGAACTTTCCACGTTTCTCCTGGACCGGATTCCCGCAGTGGAGGGGATCACCAGCACGCGTACGCACCGGGTCACCAGGATGATCACGGATGCACGGAAGTGGCGTCTGAGGTCCTTGGCGACCGACGAAGTGCGGGCGCTCGAAAGGGCTGTGCCGTTGCCAACTCCGCGGGCCTCGGCAGTTAGTGCCGAGGTCGAGAAGGATTTGGCCGGGATCCTGCTGATGGACGGCAGGGCGTCCGTGGCCGACCTTGCCCGATTGCTGCGTATCAGCCCTGCAAGGGCAAAGACCGCGCTGGCCAACGTCCTGGGTTCGCAAAGGGTGGTGGTCCGGCTGGAACTGGCGCGGACATCCTCACCCTGGCCGGTCTGCGTCTGGTACTTCCTGAGCGCCCCGGCGTCGAAGGTCGACATTGTCGCCGCCAGCCTGGCCGGATTGAACGAAGCGCGGCTGGTGGTCACGACGGGCGGCACGCACTCCATCGCGATGGCGGTGTGGTTGCGCGGGGTCGAGGACATGGCTGTGCTGGAGCGCCAACTCGGCGAGCAGCTGCCCTACGTGGAGATCGCCGACCGGTCAATTGTGCTGCGGACACCGAAGCACATGGGCAAGCGCCTGGACACGGACGGCAGGCGGATCATCCAGGAGATTTAGACTGGCGGTTTTCGGGATCGTTCCGGGTACTGCAGGGCTCGGGTTTCCTGGATGGCTTTTTTGTAGTCATCAACGTTGACCCCGCTTTCGTTGTGCTCTTTGCCCTCGAACAAACACGCTTCGAAACCGAACAAGAACATAGTCATGCCGCATTCCTTCGCATATTGCGGGGCTCTTCGCAGCTGATCGGAAAGGGTGTCTGAGCGCGGCGAACCTCCCGTAAATGGCCAGTCCGCGGGGCCGGGGTTTTCCCCCACCAATCCCAGGCCGGCGCGTCGGGCCAAGGCGCTCGTGTACCTGTGGGACGACCACAGAGAGACGTCTTCCTGCCGCACATCCTCATCATCGCTTGGGCGGCATTGGTCCTGCGGCGGTGAAGCATTGCGCGCTTCGACGTCGGAAATGTCGTCCAGGCCGGTGAAATCCACGTCCACTCCCGGCAGCGTTGACAGGACCTCTAATTGGGCCGGGTAGTCCAGGCCCCGTTCCTGGGCGCCGTCCGGATTGGCTCGCCCGTCCAGACGTCCTTTTATGGCTTTCGCTTTATCCGCGGGCAGGACCCCGCGGCCGGCAACAGGTACATGCACTCGTCCCTGATATCCGAGGTCCCGTAGCTCCTGTATTTGCCATACCACCGCATCGACCACAGATCGGGTGTACCAGTCCCACCACCCCTGGACCTGCCCGATAGTCACTGAACTCCCGTTCCATGAACGGGAGCCCGGAACCCACCCCGGCATCGGGGACGGCGATACGTCTTCAGCCAGGCCTTTGCCGGACTGCGGAGCATCGCCAAATGCCCAGAACTCGCGTTCATTTCCGCCATCGTGAGGCCCCGGGTACCCCATCTCCCCGCCGGCATTCGTGCCTACGCGTATCGCTGCGATGCCATTGAATCCCAGCTCCGGAAGGAAGCCTGCCAGGTATTCATGGGCGGCGTCCCGGACCTTGGCGCTGAAGACCAGCTCGGCCCCGGCTTTTTTGGGAGTGCCTCCTGCGCTTCCCTTCAGTGAACCACCGGGCAGTTTTCGCACCCACTTGGGCGGGTAGTGCATGCCGGGGGACAGCACGACTTGCATGCCGGCGTCACGACAGTCAGCCAGCTGTTGTTGTACCTGAGCAACGTAGTGGCGGTCCACGCGCCTATCCACCGGCTGGTAGCGATCCCAGGCCAACGGCAGCTCAACAACGGAGATTCCGGCGTCTCGGAGCGCGGCGAGTCGATCGGGAGCGCAGGTGGCGCCCAAAACCCCGAATGACATGGAGCCGGGTACGCCTTGATCGGGCCCAACGCTGCATCCGGCCCCCGCACTTGCCATCGTCACCGCCAACACAGTCGAGAGGATCCGGCGATTCACCGGTACCCGCCGCTGATCGGGGGGAGAGTCAGTCCTCCGGCCACCGCGGCGTCGAGTTTGGTTCGGTCCAACTGCCAAACGACCGTGTCCCCGGACGTCGGACCGGTGAAGGTGAAAACCGGCTTGGCGTTGTTCTGCAGCCAGTCCAGGAGCTCTGGTGCTGCATAGCCGTAGCCCTCGCCCAGCTGCCGTCCTTGGGTCAGAACGTACTGTGCGCCTCCATCCCTGAGGGACAGCAGGGATGGCAGAACTTCCCAACCTTCATGCGGCAGCAACGCGAACTCGCCTGTCACGGACGTCAGACCCACCTTCGAGGACGCGGGCAGTTCGGTGTTCATCCAATCCCGTGCACTGACAAGACCGTCATCCACCACTGACCTGGCCTGTATCCCCAGCGCGAGACTGAGCACGACCATCAATGCGGAGGCCGTGACGGCGGTCCAGCGAAGCCGCGGGAGCCAGTCGACCACCATCATGACCGCCACGGGCGTCGAAACCAGTGCCGCCAGCACCACGCAGTAGCCGAATTGTTCCTCCGCCGCTCCAAAAAAGACCGAGTAGATACCAACCAAGCCTGTCAGCAGAGAGAACAAACCGATCACGCGACGGTCCGCCAAAGGGGAAAAAGCGGCGATTGCACCGGCAACGATGGAAAGCCCCAACAGTACATAGCTGGTTCCGAACCGACCGACCATATCCATGAGCCGGTCCGTCAAACTAACGCCCGCCACTGAATTGAAGCCGGTCATCTGGACAGCGCCGGCCATCCTCAGGACACCCACCGACTTCTGGTCCACGAACTGCGGCAGCAACCCGCTGGCGGTAATCCACCCCAGATAAATTGCGTAAGGGACCATGGCCGCGGCGATTACCCGCATGGCAGTCAGAGGGGGAACGGTGTTGCGCCAGAACACGCCGAGCAGCAGTGGGACCACAGTGAACACTACGGTCATATCTTTTGTGACGATGGCGAGCCCAAAGACCAGTCCGGCGCAGATCTCAAGCCATAGGCGTGCGGCCCGCCACTTGCGGTTAAGCAACAGCAACACCAGGAGCCACCCCGAAAGAACGGCTAAGCCTGCGGGTGGCTCCATCATGAGCCGTCCGTCCATGCGAAGCACAAACGGGTCACTTGCCAGGACGATGCAGGCCAGCGCAGCGGGCCCCGTCCCAACCAGTCGGCGGACCACAAGAAAGCAGACAACCACTGTCACTGTGCCGAGGACAGTGTTGACCCAGCGCAGTTGCAAGGCCACATCCATGGGGTGCCCTTCAAGGCTGCACAGGCGCATGACCAAAGCGTTGAGAGCGTAGGAGCCTGGGGGATGAAGGAAAAAGGGTTTGCCCAGAATGGATGGCATGTGGCCGCCTGCTATTTGCCCAGCCAAGTCTGCGTAGGTCACTTCGTCGATGAACACATCGTTTGCGCGCTGAACGCCGGATGCCCGAAACTCCAAGGCCAAGAGCGCCAATAACACTCCCACCCACATGGGTTGCCGAATTAGCCTCTGGATCGAGCCGGCGGGCTGCGGCTTGCTCGTTTCCGATGCCGGTACGCTTGGCTTAAGCAAGTTGATGATGCCCTCCAAAATGGTGTTCGCATTGGGCGGGTGCTGTACCTACATCCTGCGAAGTGCAAAGATCGGGCTTCGCAGCTCGGCTGGAAGCCCCTCACTTATGTGCAAGTGCGGACATCCGGGAATCCGTGACGCGGGAATTGCCGTGTATTCGATCCGGCAAAGCAAAAGGCCCCGGTTCCCCTCAAACAAAGGGAACCGGGGCCTCGCTATATGGCGGTGACGGTGGGATTTGAACCCACGTTGGCTGTTACACCAAACAACATTTCGAGTGTTGCACCTTCGGCCGCTCGGACACGTCACCAACTGAAATAGGGTACCGGAGTTGGGCCCTGTTCCCCAAAACGGCCGTCTCCGCAGAGACGGATCAAGGGTCAACTTCCGTCCCGCGCACAGCAACGATAGATTCATAAGCATCATGACGATCTCTCACAGCCAGGGCGAGCACCGCCCGGACACAGCGCAGGCCTACTGGGTTACGGAATCGGGCCACGGAGAACTCCGTAGGGAAGCCATCGAAGCCCCGCAGGACGGCGAAGCGCTGGTCCGAACGCTGTACTCGGGCGTCAGCCGGGGGACGGAGCGGGTGGTGCACGAGGGTCGCGTTCCGGAGCGGGTTGCGGACCTGATGCACGCGCCCCACCAGGAAGGCGACTTCCCGGGCCCCGTGAAGTACGGCTACTTGAACGTTGGCGTCGTCGAGCAAGGCCCGCATGAATGGCTGGGCAAGACGGTCTTCGCACTCCACCCGCACCAGGACCATTTTGTCTTTCCCACCAGCCAGCTCACTGCCATCCCGGACGATGTCCCGGCACGCCGCGCGGTGCTGACCGGCATTGTGGAAGTCGCCATCAACGCCATTTGGGAGGCCGGCCCCCGGCTCGGTGACCGTGTGGCCGTCGTCGGCGGCGGTTTGGTGGGTGGGGTCCTGGCGACGCTCCTGCGCAAGTATCCACTGGACCGGTTGGAACTCGTGGACGCCGATCCCGGCAAGGAAGAACTCGCCCGGAAGCTGGGCATCCGGTTCGCAGCCCCAGCTGAAGCCATGGATGACTGCGACATCGTCTTCCACTGTTCCGCCTCCAACGAAGGCCTCAAGCTCAGCCTCCAACTGGCCGGTGACGATTCGGACGTGATCGAACTTTCGTGGTTCGCCGACAAGGAAGTCACCCTGCCCCTCGGCGAGGATTTCCACGCCCGTCGGCTCAACATCCGCTCCAGCCAGGTGGGCGCCGTAGCCCTCCCAAGGAGGCACCGGAGGACCAACGGCCAACGCCTGCACGAAGCAGCGAAACAGCTGAAGGACCCGCTCTTCGACACGTTCATCACCAGTGAGTGCACGTTCCAAAACCTGCCCACCACGCTTGTTAAGTTGTTCGAACGGCCCGGTGGCTTCTGCCACGTGGTCGCCTACCCACAGCCGGAGGAATAAGACATGTTCAGCCTGACCGTCCGACGCCATTTCATGGTCGCCCACAGCCTTCCCCGGGAGGCGTTTGGCCCGGCCCAGGGCCTGCATGGCGCCACCTTCGTCGCCGAGGTGTCGTTCCGCCGTCGTGAACTCAACGACGACGCAATCGTGCTGGACATCGGCGCCGCCGGCGGCATCCTCGAGGAAATCCTCGCCGACCTGAACTACAAGAACCTGGACGAACACCCGGCGTTCAAGGGCAAGCTCTCCACCACGGAAGCGCTCGCCAAGCACATCGCGGACGTCATGGCAGCCCGCATCAAGAGCACCGACGACGGTCCCGCGCTGTCCGGCATCGACGTCGTCCTGCGCGAAAACCCCGACGCCTGGGCGGGCTATTCGCTGGAGCTTCCGGGCAACTAGGCCAGGCACGTGGACATCCGCTTCGTCGTCCCGGGCAACATCCGGCACGGGTCCGGCGGCAACAAGTACAACGCCGCGCTCGCACAGCACCTGACCGCGCTCGGCGCGCAGGTTGAGACAGTAACCGTCGACGGCGACTGGCCGGTGGGCAGCGAAGCGGACCGGAAACGTTTCGCGCAAGCGCTCGACGGCGGCACAACAGTGATTGCCGACGGCTTGGTTGCTAGCGGGGCGCCTGATGAAGTGGCCGCCGCGGTGGCTTCGGGAACCAGCACCTGGATCCTGTCGCACATGGCGCTGGCAGATCACCCGCAACTCGAGGGGAAGGCGCTTGCTGCTGCCAGCGGCGTGATCTGTCCAAGCGAGCATGCCGCAAGCGAACTGCGGGCCAGGCACGGGGACTTGGACATCCTCGTATCAAGGCCCGGAGTTGAGCCGGGGATCATCGCGGCGGGCTCGGATCCGCTGCGTATCGTGGCCGTGTCAGCGTTGCTGCCCAACAAGCAACAGACTTCGCTGGTTGAGGCGCTCAGCCAACTGACGGACCTGCCGTGGAGCGCGGTGCTGGTTGGTTCGCCGGATGCGGACCCGGTCTACGCAGCAAAGGTGCGGGCCGCCGTCGAACATCACGGACTGGAAAGCCGGGTGACCTTCGCCGGTGAGCTGGGTGGGGAAGCCCTCGAAGACCAATGGCACATGGCTGACCTCAGTGTGCTGATCTCCACATCCGAGGCTTTTGGCATGGTGGTTGTCGAGTCACTGGCGCATGGAGTTCCGGTGCTGGTAAGGCAGGGGACCGGTGCCGTGGAGGCGTTGGGTGGGAGCGGTGCAGGAGCTGCCTTGGATCTCGACGCCCCCGGGGTCCTGGCCGAAGCGCTCAGGACGTGGCTCACCGACGCGGAGCTACGCCGGACGTGGCGGGACGCGGCCTTGGCAGCCCGTGGGCGGCTTCAGAGCTGGGAGACTACTGCCCAGACCGTTCTTATGGCCATCGAGATGACAGTTAATGCCAATCCCGAGGCCTCCGATTGGCATTAACTGCCATCTCGCGGGCGGACGGCCTCGTTCAGGGCACCCGGTGAGCGGCAAAAAAGTCCCTCAGCAAAGCTGAGCATTCTTCCTCGCGTACACCCGCGTAGACCTCCACCCAGTGGTTCAGGCGGCGTTCACGGAGAATGTCGAACACCGATCCGACGGCCCCGGCCTTCTCATCCCACGCGCCGAACACGACCCGCGGAATCCTGGCAAGGACAATTGCACCGGCGCACATTGCACACGGTTCCAAGGTCACCACGAGCGTGCAATCCTCAAGCCGCCATCCGTCGCCGTCAGCTCCGGATTCAGCAGCCCGCCGGCGCAGTGCGGCGACCGCCTGCCGAATAGCCACAACCTCGGCGTGCGCGGTGGGGTCCCCGTGCGCCTCCCGTTCATTCCGGCCGGAACCCAGCACGCCGCCGTCGGGCCCCAGGATGACAGCCCCGATCGGAACATCGTCGGTTTCCAAGGCGCGCCGTGCTTCATGCAGGGCAAGGCCCATCCATGCCAAGTGATCTGCGTGATACGGCTCGGTAGGGCTCATGCCTCAATGATAGTTTTGGGGGATGCGCACACTCGTCGTGGACCACCCGCTGGTCGCTCACAAGCTCACCGTACTGCGGGACAAGAACACCCCCTCACCGGTCTTCCGGCAGCTCACCGAAGAACTCGTGACCCTCCTGGCCTACGAGGCTACCCGCGAGGTCAAGACCCAACCGGTGGAGATTGAAACCCCGGTCACCAAGACCATCGGCACCGCTTTCACCAAGCCCACCCCGTTGGTTGTCCCCATCCTCCGCGCCGGACTCGGCATGCTCGAAGGCATGACCAAGTTGGTCCCGACGGCCGAGGTCGGCTTCCTGGGCATGGCCCGCGACGAGGAAACCCTTGACATCATCACCTACGCCGAGCGTCTCCCCGAGGACCTGACAGGGCGCCAGGTGTTCGTCCTGGATCCCATGCTCGCAACCGGTGGCACCCTGCGCGAGGCCATCAAGTTCCTGTTCAAGCGTGGAGCCTCGGACGTCACGTGCATCTGCCTGCTGGCCGCTCCGGAGGGTCTGGCCAAGCTGGAAGAGGAACTCGCCGACGCCAACGTCAACATTGTTCTGGCGTCCATTGACGAGAAACTCAACGAGAAGTCGTACATCGTCCCCGGTCTCGGCGACGCGGGCGACCGCTTGTACGGGATCGCCGGCTAAGCAAAGACCCCTACTACTTTCCGCCGTGCCCCGCTAGCCTGTGGCGCATGGACTGGAAACTTGAACTGGTGTTTGTCCCCGTGTCCGACGTCGATCGCGCGAAGGATTTCTACGTCAACAAGGTCGGTTTCAACGCCGACTACGACGAACGACCTTCCGACGGCGTCCGCTTCGTCCAGCTCACTCCTCCGGGTTCGGCGTGCTCCATCGCCATCGGGGAAGGGTTGTCGGACGCACCTCCGGGCACCGCTCCGAGCCTTCAAATGGTGGTGGCGGACATCAACAAGGCCCATGAACAGCTCAAGGCCAACGGGGTGGACGTCAGCGATGTCGACGTCCAGGACTGGGGCCACTTTGTGTACTTCGCCGACCCCGACGGCAATAAGTGGGCGGTGCAGTACCTCCCGCAGCGGCCCAACGGGTAACCAACGCAGGCTCACTGTGCGGCAGGATGGAACCATGATCCTTCCTGCCGCACAGCCCGGTCCGGGACAAACCCGGCAAACCCTCACCGTTCGCGCCGTCCTCTTCGACATGGACGGAACGCTGGTGGATTCGACGGCCGTAGTAGAGCAGGTCTGGCTGGAGTTCGCAGAACGCTACGGGCTTGACTACACCGAGATCCTGCGGACCTCCCACGGCGTCCAGGCCGGCGACACGGTGCGCCGATACGCCCCGGCGGATGCCGACGTCGTTGCCCTCACCGCCGAACTCGGCGAGATGGAACGCAACCGTACAGACGGCATCATTGCCTTGCCGGGAGCTGAGGCCCTGCTCGAAGCTCTTCCGGACGAGGCCATCGCACTGGTCACTTCGGCCGACCGCATCCTCGCCGATATCCGCATGCAGGCCGCCGGACTCGCCATGCCTTCGACGGCGGTCACCGCCGAAGCCGTAACACGCGGCAAGCCGCATCCGCAGGGATACCTCAAAGCCGCGGCCTTGCTCGGTGCCGAACCGGCCGACGTCGTGGTTTTCGAGGACGCACCCGCAGGCATTGCCGCAGCAAGGGCCGCCGGGATGCGGACAGTGGTGGTAGGCAAGGCCGCCGCGCACCAAGCGGAACTGGAGCCTGGCATGTGGCGGATTCCCGACTACTCGGCGGTGACCGTGGAGGCAGTGAGGCACGACGACGGCGGCCACGTCATCACGCTCACGTTCTAGCCCTGTTCCACCCGGCCGGGCGGGAGTAGGCTGTGCGCATGTCTGCGTTGCCGGAGGCATACGGTGCTGCATTGGAGCGTGCCATGGTGCACGCCACCAATTGGCTCGCGTCGGTGCCCACCCGTTCAGTCCGCCCAAAGTCCGACGCCGACCAGGTCGCCGCAAGCATCCTGCCGCGGCTCCCCGACGAACCTGCCGATGCCGCCGCCGTCGTTGATGAGCTGGCTGCACTGGCCGAACCGGGACTGATGGCCATCCAGTCCGGACGTTTCTACGGCTGGGTCATGGGCGGCACTTTGCCGGCTGCCATGGCGGCGGATTGGCTTGTCTCCGCGTGGGACCAAAACGCAGGCCTGCGTTTTGCCACCCCGGCGGCGGCAGCGATCGAGGAATCTGCGGCCGATTGGTTGCTTGACTTGCTGCACTTGCCCGCTACCTCCGACGTCGGCTTCACCACGGGCGCCACGACCGCCAACTTCGTCGGGCTTGCCGCGGGAAGGCAGCACCTGATGGACGAGGCCGGCTGGGACTTGGAAGGCCTCGGCCTGTCCGGGGCGCCGAGGATCACGGTGTTTGCTGGGCGGGAGCGGCACGCTGCGGTTGACCTCGCTTTGAGGTATCTGGGCTTGGGGTCGTGCGTTCCCGTGGACGCAGACAGGGAAGGCAGGATCCTGCCCGACGCGCTGGAGGACGCCATGGGAGAGCAACCCGGCCCGGCGATCGTATGCCTCCAGGCGGGCAACCTGCACTCGGGTGCCTTCGATCCCATGGCTGACTCCATCGCCGTGGCCCGCGACCGTGGTGCGTGGGTCCACGTGGACGGCGCCTTTGGTTTATGGGCGGCTGCGAGTCCCAAACTGCGGGAACGCTTGGCAGGTGTGGAGCTCGCCGATTCCTGGGCCACCGATGCCCATAAGACACTCAACGTTCCTTACGATTGCGGTCTGGCAATCGTGGCCCGCCCCGAAGCCATGAGGCGGGCCTTCAGCGTTCATACGAGTTACCTGATAGCGACGGATGCCGGGCCGGGGGATCCTTTCGAGAAAGTTCCGGAGATGTCCCGCCGCGCCCGCGGTATTCCGGTGTGGGCTGCCCTGCGCCAATTGGGCCGGAACGGTGTCATCGACATGGTGGAGCGGCTGGCCGAGAACGCGCGGGCGCTCGCTGACGGCCTATCCTCGATCCCCGGGGTGGAAGTGCTCAATGACGTGGTGTTCACGCAAGTCTCGGTGACTTTCGGGAGCGACGAACGTACGCGCAGGATCACCCAGCGGCTCATGGCAGAAGGCGCCGTATGGATGTCAGGGTCTTCCTGGCAGGGCCGGGATATCCTGCGGATCTCCGTCAGCAACTGGTCCACGGACGACGCGGATGTGGCGGCGTCCATCGCAGCCGTACGCGCTGCGGTGGAGCAGGAACCCGAAGCCTAGTTAAACGCCAAAGCCGCCCCCGTTTCCGCCATCCGCTCCAGTAGGTACTGGTGCGTGTGGGGGCAACGGGAGCGGCTTCTCAGGCAACGTCCGGGTTTAGTACCAGTTGTTGGCCAGGTGGAATGCCAGGGCTGCCGACGGCGAACCGTAGCGTTCCTTGATGTAGTTCAGGCCCCACTTGATCTGGGTCTGGTAGTTGGTCTGCCAGTCAGCACCGGCGGAAGCCATCTTGCCGGCCGGCAACGACTGGACAATGCCGTAAGCACCGCTGGAAGCGTTGGTGGCAGTGGTGCGCCAGTTCGATTCCTTTTCCCACAGCGTGTTCAGGGCGGTCATTTCACCCGGACCCCAGCCGTAGTTGGCCAGGATGCTGGCAGCGTAGGCCTTCGCAGCGGCAGGATCGTCAACGGCCTTGGGGGCGGCAGCGGCGGCAGCAGCTTCTGCAGCAGCCTTGTCCGCAGCGGCCTTGGCGGCGGCGTCGGCTGCAGCCTTCTCAGCGGCAGCCTGGGCAGCAGCAGCCTGCTCGGCGGCGGCCTTGTCAGCTGCAGCCTTTTCGGCGGCAGCCTTCTCCGCAGCAGCCTTTTCGGCGGCGGCCTTGGCAGCTGCGGCCTTTTCAGCAGCGGCGCGCTTGGCGGCCTCAGCCTGGGCAGCGGCCTCAGCGGCAGCGTTCTCGCGGGTCTGCGGGTCCACCTGGACCGAAGCCTGGGTCTGTGCTGCCTGGCTCATCTCCGGAAGGTTGAACGCGGCGTTTGCGGCCTGCCCGAGCGATGCAACGCCCAGCGCGGCTGCGACGACGCCGGCTGCTACCGACATGCGGTGGCCGGTCCTGCCCTGGCGGGCAGCGTTCTTCAGGACATTCTGCGACTTGGTCAGGTGAGCGTTGTTCTCGTCACGGTGACGCGCCTCATGGCGCGACTGATCCTTGAATTCAGACATGCGTGATTACCTCTCAGCGCCTGCGGAGTTAGCTGTCGGGTTCGGATGAGGTCATCCGGCCGCGCGTGTAGCTGCGGCTTCACCCCAAGGGCCGGCGCAATGCCTGGCCCGGAGACTCTGGGTCCCCCGTCTCTGCCTCGAAATCAGAACGGAACTCCGGGAAGTGGCAGAGCTCGGCGCATCCCGGGTGCGGGCCAATGTTGGGGCGACCCACTCGTTCGACGGTACAGGAGGTTCAAGCGAAAGTCACATTTAGGTAACAGAGATCACGACGCCGGTGCGTCGCCTTGCCGGATTCGCCGCGCTTGGGATGTGCCCTAAGGAAGTGCGGGTCAGGATGTGCCACGGCGCCGCGATCATCGGGGCACTGAGCTGCCCAGGGGTTCGCAGGTGGCAGTCGAAGCCTTCTAGCAGATTGGAAGCCTGAATAACGAGCTTGGCGTCCGCTTCGATTGGACAGCATCCGTTTCAGATCGTGAGATTCCGCTGGTCGGGCGCTCGCGGGAATCCAGAGGGGCATCATGTCCCATTGATCGAAGAAAGTTCAGTCAGAACGCATTATTTCTGCCCTTGACCGAACAAAACCGCATTCATTTTTGCAATCCGCTGAATTGTGATTTGCGGCACAATACTCGCGCTTATCTCAGAATGTGGACGTTTCCGCCCTTTGTTACTTGCGTGTTGCCATTGTTACGTTGCACACTTCCAATGTGAACAAGAACTCAACAGCACCTGCAGCCGCAGCAATCTTCTCCAGCACACCCGCTGGCGACGAGTCCCGCTGTTGTCGAATGCAAGCCTAACTTCCCACCCCAGAAAAGTTTCAGGCATTCGCCCCCTAGCCCACCGTTGGGCGCCCCTCCCCAAACTCATTGCGGGGACACCAGCATTCGAAGCCGCGATGACGGCTATTCACTTTTGAGGTAAGCACTCCATGTCAGTTGCATCCGGATACGTCCACATCTCCGTCCGTAACGCCAACAAGGCCGCTTCCAACGCCGGCCTCCGCCCCGGTTTCGGTAACCGCCCCGGTTACGCACCCGGTGCCCAGGCTGCTGCCCAGCAGGCTCCGGGCTACGTTCCCCAGGGCTACAACCCGAACTCCTACGGACAGTTGCGCGCCGTGCCTGCCGCTACCGAGCCCGCAGCCATGACGGCACCCACTCCGGTGGTGGCCCAGTCCGAGCGTCTCCGGCCCGTGGCCAACGACAACGTAGCCCGCGGATTCGTGCTCTACATGGGCATTGACGAAGAGACCGCAGCTGCTGCCGGGACCTCCATTGCCAAGCTGGCCCAGGAAATCCGTGCTTACGCCCAGTCGCTCGTGACCGGCGCGGAAAGCTATGCCGCCGTCGCCGTTGCTCCCGCCAGCGCACCCGGGTCCGCGCTCGACGTCGTACGTTCCACGTTCGGTGACCCCACCGTCGCCGCACGCCAGCGCACCGAAGCCGCACGTCCGGCGCCCCAGCAGGAAGCGCGCCCGTCCGGTGTACTCATCGACCTCGCCCGCCGCGAAGTCCACCTCGACGGCGAATCGCTGAACCTGACATTCAAGGAATTCGAACTCCTCAACTACCTCGTGGAGAACGGCACCCGCACGGTGGGCCGTGACGAGCTCCTCGAAGGCCTGTGGCGGAACGCCGAGGAAGTCCCCAACGAGCGCACCATCGACGTCCACATCCGTCGTCTCCGCTCCAAGCTGGGCCGCCTCGCCAACACCGTCCGCACAGTCCGCGGCCAGGGCTACCGTTTCTACGAGCACCCCGAGGTCATCGTCTGGGCCGCTCCGGAATACTCGATCTGATCCTGTGACTGCCGGGAGGCGGCACATCCCTCTGCGCCAGTGCTCACTCGAGTAACCACAGCGCTGAGGGAATGTGCCGCCTTTCGTTTTGTCTGGTCAGTGAGCATCTGCCTGCCGCGGCTATAAGGTATTTGGATGAGCGACCACCACCTGAGACGGCTTGTGATCATGCGCCACGCCAAGGCGGACTGGCCCGTGGGCGTGCCCGACCATGAACGCCCCCTCGAGGAACGCGGGCACCGCGAAGCCCCGTTGGCCGGAAAATGGTTGTTGAAGCACAAGGTGGTCCCTGATTTCATCCTGTGTTCCTCGGCGCTCCGGACGCGCCAGACCTGCACGTGGATCTGCGATGAACTGGGCGAAAAAGCTCCTACGCCCAAGCTCGAGAACGGGCTGTACGCAGCCTCGGCCACAGAGATGCTCGCGGTCATCAACCACGTACCGGACACAGTTACTACGTTGATGGTGATCTCCCACATGCCGGGCGTGCAGGACCTTGCCATGCGGCTGGCTTCCCGGGACTCGGACCACGACGCCTACATGGATGCCGCCACCCGCTACCCGACCAGCGCCTTGACCGTGCTGGAGACGGAGAAGCCTTGGGCTGAGCTCGACGGGCAAGACGCGCGTTTGATCCACTTCAAGGTGCCGCGCCACTAACCCCCCGCCTCTTACCCCAACTGGCTGGCATTAGGGGTTGTTCCCAGCGCTTTTGGCAACCACTACTGCGAGTCAGTCGGGACCGCGGGGAGCTCTTCAGCGGCGGCCACCTCCCGGAGAAGGCGAACCGTGTGGCGGATGTTGGGACTCGCTGCCATGGTCTTGCGGTACACGATCCCTACGGCGCGCTGCTGTACGGGATTCACTACCGGGACGGCAACAACGCCCGCCGGAAGTGGCGGCCTGCCCAGCCGGGGGACCAGCGCCACGGCCACCGACTGTTCAACCATGGCGATGTGCGTCGAAAAGTCCGGATCGTAGACTCGAATATCCGGCACGCGGCCCAAACCAGCGAAGATCTGCAGTAGGGCCTCGTTACAGATGGCTCCCGCCGGAGTGCTCACCCACGTTTCGTCCAACAGGTCAAGGCGTTCGACGGCGGTCCTCGCCGCCAGCGGATGGCTGACGTTGAGCAGGACGTCGGCCTGGTCGAGGCATAGGTCTTCGTGGGCCATGTTCTCCGGGATCACGAGTGGCACGGAGTTCCAGTTGTGGACTACCGCGAGCTCGGCTTCGCCGGTTGCAACGCGTTGGATGGCCTCGCGCGGGTCCTCGGCGAGCACGCTGACCTCCAGCTCGGAATTGGTAGTCGCGATCCGTCCCAGCATGGGGCCCACCAGGCCGCGGCAGGCTGTCGAGAAGGCCACCAGCCGGAGTGTGCCGGACGGCTTCTCCGGATCCGCCAGCAGGGTTGCCTGCAATTCCTCGAGCTCGCCCAGAATGCGCCGACCGTATCCGGCCAGGGCTACACCACGTTCGGTAAGGAGTACCCCGCGCCCGTTGCGTTCGAGCACTGCGACTCCGGCCTGCTTCTCAAGCTTCTTGATCTGCTGCGAAACGGCGGACGGGCTGTAACCCATTGCCTCTGATGCGGCCACCACGGACCCGTGCTGATCGACCGCAACCAGGGCCCGGAGCGTGGAGATACCGATCATGAAGCAAATCTACATTGTCTCGTGCCGAATTCAACGCTGGTGCTTCATTGAAATGAACGTAAGAGTGGACTTGTGAACCTTCGTCATTCCTTGCTCGCAGTGCTCGTTGCCGTGCTGTGGGGCATCAACTTCGTTGCCATTGACCTCGGCCTGCACCCCGACGGGCGGGACGTGCCCCCGTTGTTGTTCGTAGCCTTTCGTTTCCTGTTGGTGGTGTTTCCCTGCATCTTCTTCATCCGCAAACCTGACGTGGGCTGGAAGGCGATTCTCGGCGTCGGGCTCTTTATGAGCGCAGGGCAGTTCGGGCTGCTGTACCTGGGCATGGCGCTGGGCATGCCGGCGGGGCTGGCTTCGCTTGTCCTTCAGGCGCAGGTGCTTTTCACTATCCTGCTTGCCGGACGGTTCCTGAGTGAGCGGCCGACGCGGAGGCAGATGGTGGGCGTGGTCCTGGGCATTGTCGGCTTGGGTGTAGTGGCTTTGGGTCGGAGTGCCGTGGCTCCGGTGCTGCCGCTCATGATCGTGCTGGCCGCCGCTTTGTCCTGGGCGGTTGGAAACGTGGTGGCCCGGCACTCAAAAGCCACGTCCGGCTTGGGCTTGGTGGTGTGGTCCGGGGCCGTGGTTCCTCTGCCGATGGTGGCTTTGTCCCTTGCGGTGGACGGTCCGGACGCGGTGCTGGAAACCATTGTTGACCTGCAACCGGCAACCATCCTGAGCGCGGTGTACACGGCCGCCTTCGCATCCCTGGTTGGTTACGGAATCTGGAACCGGCTGCTGACGCTCTACCCAAGTTCCGACGTCGTGCCGTTCACGCTGCTGGTTCCGGTGGTGGGGATGACCGCCGCGTGGTTGGTGCTGAGCGAAGTCCCGACCGCAGCCGAGATCCTGGGCGGCCTGGTCCTGCTCCTTGGCGTGGCGACGGCTGTGCTGGGTGTGCCCCGCAAACGATCCGTTGTCAGGTCCGGTGAACGCCTCAAGATTCCGCGCTAGGGCGCAGGACGGGCCTCGCAGCTAGCGCTTGGTGGCAGGCTTGCGCTGGGTGGAAGCGTTCGACGCCGGGCGCTTGGCAGGCGTCGTTGGCTTGCGGGGAGCGGGGCGCTTGGCTTGGGTGGCCGGGCGCGGGGTCGGATTTCGCTGGGCGGGTGCCCGTTGGGCCGTTGGCGGGCTTGGTTTCCGCTGGGCCGGTGGCCGCTTGGTAACAGGGGCCGGCCGCTTGGCGGGAGCTGTAGCAGCCGTTCGCGAGCCAAATGACGGCATCACGGCGCCGAGGAACAGGACCGCCACAGTTCCCACGCCGGCAACGGCGGCGAGGTAGAAGTAAATGTCCGAGTCCTGGCTGCTGACGGCACTGCCCATGGCGTTGGAATCCTGGTTGAATGCCAGCCCCCACATCCGGAGGAAGGCTATGCCGAACCCGATGAACAACGTGGTGCCCACCGCGGCCAGAAGGACAACCAGGTAGCGGCGTCGGTTGAAGACCTGGACCAGCGAGGCCAGGTAACAAGTGAGGACGGCGCCAAGGAAGAGGTAAAGGACGACCTCTTCAAGGACCACTGCGGCCAACACCAAAAGCCCGAGGGAGACGAAAGCGGCTACGATCGCGAGCTTTCCACTGTTCCCCATGTGACGCATGGGGTTAATCATCGCCGACCAAGCCGCTACGCCACGCCGTCGTAGATTGCAGTTCTGTACCGTTCATGGAAGCGGGGTGTCTGCGGGTTAAACGGCAGGGCTATTTGATCACGTACCCGTGCATGATGGTCATCACGGCGGCCACGCTTTGCCCGCGGGTTCGTTCCGGGTTGTAGGTTTGCCGGTCGAGTCCCACCACAAAGATGGCACCGAGGATGGCCGCTTCCAGGCTTCCCCGGGCAATGCTCTGGTCAACAGGATAGTCGCCCGCCACGTGGTCTACGGCCGACCCGATCACGGCCAGAAGCTCGCCCCGGAGTTCGGCAAACACCGCGCTCCACTCACCGGGAGCGCGCCAGTTTTCGCTGACCCACAGCCGCGCGAAGGAGGGATAGTCGTCCATGAACTCCATGGCTTGCTCCACCATGTTGGTCATGGCGTCCAGGGGGTCCGCAACCTGCCCTTCAATGGCTTGGAGGCGTCCGAGCATGATGTCCACTCCGTGGCGCAGGAGCTGGGCGATCAAGTCCGACTTGCTGCCGAAGTTGTAATAGACCGTTCCCTTGGAGACTCCGGCTGCGGCCGCGATTTCGTCAACCGTCACGCCGGCTGCTCCGCGTTCTCCGATGAGTTCCATCGAGGCCTCGAAAAGACGCTGCTTGGTGGCGTTGGTGCGCTCGGGACGTAGCTTCTTTCCGGTGGCACCCGTGATGTCGGCAGCCCGGACGGTGACAGCGCGGGCCCGTGCGGCCTCTGGGGTGCTCATACGGCGATCTCCGGCTTCAACGTCTTGAGGGTCCACGTCTTATGTTTGCGGACTGCAAGGGTGGACAGTACTGCTCCCAGCACAGTGTAGCCAAGGAGGCCCAGTACCGTTGGCCAGATCATGGTCAGTTCGCCACCGTAGATCAGGTGCCGCATACCGGTGACCACGTAACCCATCGGCAGGACTTCATGGACTACGTGCAGCGGCATCGGCGTGGTTTGCCAAGGGAACGTGCCCCCCGAGGACACCAGCTGAAGGACCAGCAGGATCAGCACCACGAACTTGCCCGGCGTACCCAGGAAGGCCACGATTCCTTGGATGATCGCGCTGAATGCCATCGCCGCGGCCAGCATGAACAGCCACGTGCCCACGGGGTGTGCCGGGTTCAGTCCCAGGCCCAGGTTCACTACGAGCGTCAGGAGGGTGGCCTGCAGGACGGACACCGCGAAGAACGGCAGCCAGCCACCGACGGCGATTTTCCATGCCCGGGCATTGGACGCCAGCGCCCGTTGGGTGATGGGTCGCATGGCTTGAACGAGCATGAACACGCCGATCCAGAGGGCAAGGGTGAGGAAGAAGGGCGCCAGGCCCGCCCCATAGGAGCTCGCCTTGGCCTGGGAGACGTTGTCCACCGCCACGGGGTCGGCGATCACCTTGGAAACGTTGCTCTTCTGTTCGTCATTGGGGTTCGGAATGTCGCCTGCGCCCTTGGACAGTTCAGAGGCCAGGGTGCCGGCGCCATCGGATGCCGTCACTGCTCCGGTGGCGAGTTGTCCGGCGCCGTCATCCAGCCGGTGTGCGCCGCCGTCGAGCTTGGTGGCTCCGTCCAGCGCGGCCTGTTGGCCGCTTGCCAGGGTGGATGCACCGGTGCTGAGCTGGTCCGCGCCTGCGGAGGCCTTGCCGATGGCGTCCGTCAGCGCAGGCGTTGCTGCGGCGAGTTTCGCGGCGCCGGCACTCACTGCGGCTGAGCCGTCGGAGAGCTGCTGGATCTTGGCCGCGTCATGGGCGATCTTCGTCCTGGCGTCCGACACCGGACCGGAAGCCGCTGCCGCGTCGAACTCCGCCAGGACCTTGGCTGCCTGTTCCGGCGTCAGAATACCTGCCGCGACCAGCTTGGAGTTGGACTCCACAACACGGTTTCGCAAGCCCTTGTCCGCTGCGTCCAACTGCCCGACGACGTCCTGAACCTTCGCGTTCAGCTGCGCATTCCCGGCGGCTACTTGGGCGGCACCGTCGGCCAGTTTGCGCGAATCGGCCGGGAGCGTGGCGGTCTTGTTCTGCAATTCGTTGAGCCCGGAACTGAGTTGGCCGGCTCCGGTGTTGAGCTGGTTGGCGCCGTCACGAAGTTTCGTCTGGCCGTCAACCAGCTGGTCGGCACCGGTAGCCAACTCCGTGGTGCCGGCGTGAAGGGTTGCAGCGCCATCACGGAGCTTGCCGACGCCGTCAGCGAGTTCCCCGGCGCCGTCGGCGGCTTTGACGATGGAGGCGTGGATGGTGCCGAAGCCCGTGAGGAGTTGGTTGGCCGTTTCCTCGCCTACTTCCTTGGCCACGGTGGAGTGCACCGCGGTGGTGAGTTTGTCCACGATGGTGCTGAGGAGGTAGTTGTTCGCGTCATTGGTGGTGACGTGGAGCATTGCCTGATTGGCGGCGTCGAAGCTGCCGGGAGAGGCGAGGTTCGCGGAGAATTCCTCGGGAATCCGCAACGCGAAGGCGTATTTGCCGGTCTTGACCCCGGCGTCCGCCTCCTCGGCGTTGGCGACTTGTTTCCAGTTGAAGACGTGCCCGTCCACCAGGTTGTCTGCCACTTTCTTGCCGGCCTGCAGTTCCGCGCCGTCCTGTGACGTGGCGCCCTTGTCTTCCACCACCAAGGCAGCGTCGATCCGGTCCAGGTTTCCGTACGGATCCCAGTTCGCGTAGAGGTACACGGCTCCGTACAGCAAGGGAACCATGGTGAGGGCGAGGATGGTCAGCTTGGGCAGGAGCCCGCCGGTCATGCGCTTGAGTTCGGAGCGGGCGAGCCGCAGAACAGTCACGATGTAGTCCTTTGGAGGTGGTGGGTTGGAACAGGTTCGGTGTTTTCGGGTGCAGGCTCTGCCTCCGGTTCGGCCGGGCGCCGGACCGAGTTGCCGATCACCGCTGCGGGGCCTGTCCAGTTGTCCGGAAGGGCTGAAACGATCCCGACGACGGCGAGCGGCCGCCCGGCGTCGGAGGCCAACGCCTGAAGTCGAGGCAACCACGCGGCGGGGTCGGCACTATGGCGGTCTGGTGAGTCGACCACCAGGAGGTCCACGGCGGGATCGGCCAGTGCGAGGGCGGTCAGTAGTTCCAAGCGGCGCCCGGCCGGTAGCTGTTCAATCCAGAGTCCGGCAATGTCCTCGAACCGGTTGACCTTCAGCCATGGCTTGCTGAGCAATGCGCCGCGGTAACGGCGCGGGATGAGCGCCAGGTCCTCGGTGACCAGGTCGCGGACGCTGAGGTGCTGTTCCGGTTCGTTGACGCCGGGGGAGTCCACCAGGGCGCTGGCGGTCCGGATCTTCTTGGTCTTTGGCTGGTTGTCCCAGCTCAGCGTCCCGCTGCCCGGCTTCATCCGGCCGCTGAGGGCCAGCGCCAGGGCCGTCCGTTGTTCCTGTCCTTGGCCGGAAGCCAGGAGGAGTTCGCCGCGCTTGGCTTCGAGTGATGTTGGCGGGAGGAGATCGGTTCGCCGGCCGTTGATGTGAAGTTGCTGTGCAGACAGCACGGGCAGGGCCTTTCGGAGTAACGATGTCTGCGTCGAGTCTAACTAAACTGACCAGTCAGTTCAAATAGTGCGCTCTCACAACCGGACGGCTCCCGGCGTAGGCTTCTCCCATGACAGCCGAAAATTCCCGCGAATTCGACGTAATCGTGATCGGAGCGGGCGCCGTCGGAGAGAACGTCGCGGACCGTGTGGTGCAAGGCGGTTTGTCTGCCGTGGTGATCGAAGCCGAGCTCGTGGGCGGCGAGTGTTCGTACTGGGCCTGCGTCCCTTCCAAGGCACTCCTCCGACCCGGCAGCGCCTTGCACGCAGCCCAGCTGATCCCCGGCGCAACCGAGGCTATTACCGGAGTCCTGGATGCCGAAGCGGCCCTCAAACACCGGGACTGGTTCACCAACAACTGGCAGGATGGCAGCCAGGTGGAATGGCTTGAGAGCACGGGCATTGAGCTCATCCGGGGACGGGGACGGATTACCGGGCCGCGCGAAGTCCAAGTTGATGGCCTGGACGGTAACAGCTACGCGCTCAAGGCCCACCACGCCGTGGTCATCGCTACGGGTTCCAGCCCCACGGTCCCCGATGTGGAAGGATTGTCCGACGTTCCGTTCTGGACCACCCGGGGAGCCACCGCAGCCAAGAAGGTACCCAGGCGCCTCGCCGTCCTCGGCGGGGGAGTGGCCGGCGTCGAGCTGGCCCAGGCTTTCGCCCGGCTCGGCTCCATGGTCACGCTCATCGCCCGCAGCCGCCTGCTCAGCAGCTACCCGGAGGAAGCCGCCGCACTGGTCCTCGCCGGGCTCAGGGCGGACGGCGTGGCAGTGCACCTGCACACCGACGTCGACAAGGTGGAAAAGGACGACGACGGGTCACTCACCCTCACGTTCGACGGGACCACAGTGAGCGCCGACGAACTCCTGGTCGCTTCCGGGAGGCACCCCGCGCTGGCAAACCTCGGCCTGGAAAATGTCGGCATCTCATCCGATGACGGGAAGCTCACCCTGACCACGGACGTCAGCGGATTGGTGGACGGCCCCGCAAGCGACGGCACCAGCGGCTACTGGCTCTACGCTGTGGGCGACGCTGCCGGGAAGGCCCTGCTGACTCATCAGGGAAAGTACGCGGCCCGCGCCACCGGAGACGCAATCGTCGCGCGGGCCAAGGGCAAGCTGCATGGCACGCCCAAGCCCTGGAGCCCGTGGGCCCAAACCGCCAACCGGCACGCTGTACCGAGCGTTGTGTTCACGGACCCCGAAGTTGCCTCCGTAGGCCCGAGCCTTGAACAGGCACTCTTGGACGGAAAGAACGTCACGGGTGTCGAACTGCCCATCAACGTCTCCGGATCGCAGCTCTACTCGCCCGACTACAAAGGCTGGGCGCAGATCGTCGTCGATGAGGACCGCCGGGTCATTCTGGGCGCAACCTTCGCGGGTCCCGGGGTAGCTGAACTCCTGCACGCCGCAACCATCGCGATTGTGGGTGAGGTGCCCCTTGACCGACTCTGGCACGCCGTCCCGGCCTTCCCCACCATGAGCGAAGTGTGGTTGCGCTTGCTGGAGAAGTACGGGCTCTAAGCGGCGACCGCGAAATTTGCTCAATCATTCCCGTGTGAACCCTGGCTTCCCCTATAACTGCGGGGGTGCGGGAACGGCATGCGGCTAATGATTGAGCAAATTGTGGTGCTACGCGTGCATCGCACCCGTGAACCAGCCCGTAATGGACGCCGGGTGGGTGATGGCCGTGCCGACCACTACCGCGAAGGCGCCGGCATCGAGGGCCTGCCGGGCATGGGCAGGTGTATGGATGCGGCCCTCGGCGATGAGCGGCTTGCCCAGGTTCGCCGACGTGATTTCCGCCAGCAACGCCAGATCCGGCCCGTCGGTCTTGGGGCGCTCGCCGGAGTACCCGGCGAGGGTGGTTCCGATGAGGTCTGCACCGCCTTGGACGGCAGCGGCCGCGTCATCGAACGAGCCGCAATCGGCCATTACCAAGGCATGGGATTCGGCGTGGATACCGGCGATGGTCTCTGCCAGGGACAAGCCGTCCGGCCGGGCACGCCGAGTCCCGTCGATGGCCACCACATGCGCGCCGGCATTCGCCACGGCAAGGGCATGACGGAGGGTGGGGGTGATGAAGACGCCGTCGTGGCCGTCTTTCCAGAGTCCGATTACCGGCACCTCGACGGCGGCGCGGGTGAACTGCACGTCTGCCAACCCTTGGACGCGAACGGCCGCAGCACCGCCAATGACCGCCGAAGCGGCCACCTGGCCGGTGGTGCGGGGATCGCGCATAGGTTCGCCGGGGTAGGCCTGGCAGGAAACGATCAGCTGGGAACGGAGGGCCTCGAGGCCTTCGGCGGTGAGGATCATGGTCCCTTCCTTACTTAAGTACGAGTTTCGCAGCGCCGACGACCGCCGCCGTGTTACCCAGGGTGGCGCGAACCACGGGCACGGAAGCCAGCGGGGCAAGGAGTTCCTGCCGCAGGGCGGCCTCCATGGGCGTCCACCAAAGCTCCCCGGCGTCGGCGAGGCCGCCGGACACCACCACGACTTCCGGGTCAAGGATATTGATGAGGCCGCCCAGGGCTTGCCCGGCCGCTTTGGCACCGAGCCCGACGGCGGCACGGGCCGCGGCGACCACTGCACCGTGAGCGGCGCCGGCACCGGCGTCGTGGTTATCCTGGGCGATCGCGAACACGCCGCGGGTATCGGCCGCCTCCGACGCCGGGCCGCCGAAGCGAAGGTACGCCGCGTGGATGGCGGGCCCGGAAGCGACGGCTTCCACGTGCCCGAAGCCACCGCACACGCAGGGCAGCGGATTTCCGTCCACTACGGCGTAGGGGGACGCGAAGTGCCCCACATGGCCGCCAACAAAACGGTGTCCCAGGAGCGGCGAGCCGTTCAGGACGAAGCTGCCGCCCACGCCTGTACCGAAGGCGACCATGAGGGAACTGTCGGTGCCTGCGGCTGCGCCCAGCCATGCCTCGCCGAGGGCGTGTGCATGGACGTCGTTGACGGCCCGGACCGGAAGTCCCACCCGGGCGGAGAGCCCTGCAACCAGCTTCGTTCCGGTCCAGCCCAGGATGGCATCCGTTGCGGAGACCACGGTCCCGGCTGCGGCGTCGATGACTCCCGCTGAGCCGACGCCGACGCCGGACACTGTCAGTCCGGCGTCGGCAGCGCGCTCAACCAAGCCCGAAACCAGCGCTGCGGTGGCATCCAGGACTGCTTCGCCACCGGTCCGGTTCAGCGTCGGAATGGTGTCCGACATCAATACTTCCCCGGACTCTGACACAACCCCGGCGGCGGTTTTGGTACCGCCGAGGTCAACGCCGATCACGTGGGTCATGGAAGCGGTCATCGAACCGGTCATTGAGGACTAGACCAGCCCGTTGCGTTCCAGGATGGCGCGTATCGCGGCGGCCTCTGCGTCGTTCAGGGTCAGCATGGGCTGGCTCATGGTGTTGGACTCGATGATGCCCATCACCTGCAGGGCGGTCTTGAAAGCGCCCAGGCCCGCAGCGCCGCCGGAAACGCGGCCGTTGGGGGTGTAGACGATCTCGAACACATCGGCCAGACGGTCCTGTTCCCGCGCGGCCAGGGCCCAGTCTCCAGCCTGTGCGGCATCGAAGAGGCGGCGGTAGCCGGCCGGGTCAACGTTGCCGAGGCCGGGAACAACGCCCTGTGCGCCGCCGAGGAGTGCGCCGTCCACCACCACTTCGTGTCCGGTGAAGATATCGAAATTGGGGATGTCCTTGGCCTGCAGCAGCAGCTGGCGGAAGGAGACGTCGTCGCCGGAGGAGTCCTTGACGCCGGCAATCACGCCGTCGCGGCCAAGCCGGACCAGGAGGTCGGTGGGCAGCTTGAAGTGGGTGCGGACGGGCACGTCGTAGGCGAAGATCGGCTTGTCGATGGCCTCGTGGATGCTGCGGAAATGGGTTTCGGTCTCAGCGACGTTGCCGATCGCGTAGTACATGGACGTGACAACGATCGCGTCGGCGCCGAGGTCCACTACCTTCCGGGCTTCCTCGATGACGCGGTTGGTGGTTTGCTCGTTGGCGCCCACGATCAACGGGACGGCTCCGGCGTTGGCGTCGGCGATGGTGGAGACCACCAGTTCACGCTCGGCGTTGGTCAGGTAGGGGACCTCGCCGGAGGAGCCCAGGACGAAAAGTCCGGACACACCGCCGTCGATCAGGTGCTTGGTGACGTTCTTCAGCGAGTCGGTGTCGACGTTGCCGTCGGCGTGGCGGGGGGTGATGACCGGGGGAATGACGCCCTGGAACTGAGTGGACACAGAAATCTCCGTTGCTTGTAACTTGTGAGGGGAAAAACTAGATGTGGAGCAGGCTTGGCGCGGCGCCCAGCAGCTTCTTGGTGTAGTCGTTGCTCGGGTTGTCGAACACCTGCGCGGCGGTTCCTTGCTCGACGATCTTGCCGAAGTACATGACGCAGATCCGGTCCGAGACATAGCGGACGGTCTGGATGTCGTGGGAAATGAACACCATGCCCAGGTTCAACTGCGTCTTCAGGTCGGAGAGCAGGTTCAACACCTGTGCACGCACTGACACATCGAGCGCGGAGGTCGGTTCATCGGCAACGATGATGTCCGGTTCCAAGGCCAGTGCGCGGGCGATCGCCACACGCTGGCGCTGGCCGCCTGAAACCTGCGACGGCGTCACTTCGGCTGCCGATTGCGGCAGGCCAACCAGCGCCAGCAGTTCCTTGACCTTTGCCGCACGGCTCGATGCGGTGCCGATGCCGTGGACTTGCAGGGGATCGGTGAGGATGTCCTGAATGTTCATGCGCGGGTTCAGTGCCGTCGCCGGATCCTGGAAAACCACGGACACGGAACGGCCGAACTCCTTGCGCATGGCCGCGTTGCGCTTGATGGCCGGCTTTCCGTGGAACAGGACCTTGCCCGACGTCGGGGGCTGCAGTCCGACCAGCACAGAGGCGAGCGTCGACTTGCCGCAGCCGGACTCACCGACGATGCCCACGGTCTCGCCGCGGCTGATGGTGAAGTCTACGCCGTCCACTGCCTTGACGATGTTCGGCCGGAACAACCCGCCGGTCCGCGCATGGTGGTAGACCTTGACGTCCTTAAGCTCGATCACGGGCTTGGAATCTTGGCGAAGTGATTCGCTCACTTTGCGTCCTCCTTCAAGTGGCTGGCCCAGTAGTGGTCGGCGTCCTCACCGTTGGCCGAAGCGACAGGCGTGAGGACCAGCTTTTGGTGCGGGTCGGCGTCGGGCCTGAGCGAGCGGGCGGCGAACCGGTCACCCGTGGCGAAGTCGCGTGGCGACGGCACGGTTCCCGGGATCTGGTGCAATCTGGCGGCGTCGGCCTCGATGGACAGCACCGCACCCAGCAGGCCACGGGTGTATTCGTGCTTCGGGTTCTGCAGGAGCTCCGACGCCTGCGCGGACTCCACCACCTGCCCGGCGTACATGACCGTGATGCGGTGGGCGAGGGAAGCGACCAAAGCGAGGTCGTGGCTGACGAACACCATGGCGAAGCCCAATTGCTCGCGCAACTCGTTGAGCAGGTCCACTACCTGCTTCTGGACGGTGACATCCAGGGCCGTTGTGGGCTCGTCGGCCACCACGATCTTGGGCGAACGGGACAGGGCCATGGCGATCAGCACGCGCTGTCGCTGGCCGCCCGAGAGCTCGTGCGGGTAGCTTGCCAAGGTGCGGACAGGATCCAGCTTCACCATTTCCAGCAGCTCGGTCGGAGTCTTGCGGCCTCCGCGCTTGGTGAGCTGCTCCATCTGCTCCTTGATCTTCATGGACGGGTTCAGGGAGCTCAGGGCGTCCTGGTAGACCATGGCGATCTGTTCACCGCGCAATCCCACGTAGGCCTTCGGATCACTGTGCCCGGTCTTCGGATCCAGCAGTTCCTTGCCGTCGAACTTGATGGAACCACTGATGCGGGCCGTTTTCGGCAGGAGGCCCATGACCGCGAGCGAGGTGATGGATTTGCCGCAGCCGGACTCACCGACCAGCCCCATCGTCTCGCCCTCACGGACGGTGAAGGAGACGTTGTCCACGATCGCGGTGTCGCCGAAGCGGCCGGGGAAGCGGATGGACAGGTCCTTGACCTCCAGGACGTTGCGTGCGCCTGCCGGCACCTGCGGGAGGCGGTCGGTGCGCTTCGCTTCGATCGAGGCGAGGAGTTCAAGTTCGCGGTCCAGCAGGACGTGCGGATTGACGACGGCGGTCCGTGCGTCGGTGAGCACCGCTGCCTTGCCGAACGCGTCAGTGACGCCGTCACCGGATGCGGCCCGGACGGCGTCGAGCTCGTGTTCTTCAACCACGGACGGCTGGGCCGGGGAGGTGGCCACCTCGGTGTCCACGGCAGTTGCGACGGCGGCGGTGGAACCGTCGTCGTCCTTGACCGCCGGAGCCTTGCGAAGCTTGGGGTTGACCATCGCGTCGGTGAGGCCCTCGGCCAGGATGTTGAGGGAGAGCACCGTGAGCAGGATCGTCAGGCCGGCGAACGTGGTGGCCCACCATCCGCCGGAAAGCACCAGGTTGCGGCCGTAGGAGATCACGTTGCCCCAGGACGGAGCGGGGTCCTGCACGCCGGCGCCGAGGAAGGACAGCGAGGCTTCCAGGATGATGGCATCGGCCACCATCACCGTGGCGAACACCAGCACGGGAGCGGCGGTGTTGCGGACGATGTGCTTGACCAGGATGTAGAAGCGACCGGCCCCGATCACCCGTTCGGCGCGGACGTAGTCTTCGCCGTACTGGGCCAGGACGTTGGCACGGACAACGCGAGCCAGTTGCGGGGTGTAGATGATGGCGATCGCGATGATGATGGTGGGGACCGAGTTACCGAAAGCGGCCAGCAGCACGGCGGCAAGGGCGATGCCCGGGAACGCCATGAGGATGTCCATGATCCGCATGATGACCTCGTTGACGGCCTTGCTGGAGGTCGCGGCGAGCGAGCCGAGAAGGGCGCCCACCAGGATGGCCAGGCCAACAGCGCCGAGGCCGATCATGAGCGACGACTGCGCACCGAAGAGCAGGCGGGAGAAGATGTCGCGGCCGAGCCGGTCAGTGCCGAAGAAGTGTTCCGCACCCGGGGGAGTGGCCGGAATGAAGGTTTCCAGCGGATCGTGCGGAGCGAGTACCGGCGCGAAGACGGCGGCGACGGCAATCACTATGAGGAAGAGCAGGGCGATACGGGAGCCCCAGGGCAGGGCCTTGAAACGAATGCCCGGGGCACTTAGCCGTTCTGCGAGCTTGCTGCGCATGAGCTATACCGTCCTGATTCGGGGGTTGATGAGCAGGTAGAGAAGGTCCACCACGATGTTCACCAGAACGAACGTGACAGAGATGGTGAGCACCACGCCTTGGACGAGGTTGACGTCAAGGTTGGTGATGCCGTTGAGGATCAACTGGCCCATGCCGGGCAGGGCGAAGATCATTTCAATCACGACGGCGCCACCCAGCAGGTAACCCACGCGCAGTCCCAGCACGGTCACCGGGGTGACGAGCGCGTTGCGCAGCACGTTCCTGGAGACCACCTCGCGGTAGGGAACACCGTTGCCGATCGCGGTGCGGACGTAGTCCCGGTCCAGTTCCTCCACCATGGAGGTCCGGACCACGCGGATCAGTGAGGCAGAGACCGGGATGCCGAGCGCGAGGGCCGGAAGGGCCATCGAGTTGAGCCACCCGCCGAAGCCGGATTCCGGCGTCGCAATACCGCCCGAGGGGAACATCGGGTTGTTGCCAAGCGCGAACCACTGGATCAGGAGGATGCCGAGCCAGAAGGACGGGGTAGCGATCGCGGCGATGGAGAACACGCGGACCAGCTGGTCCTGCCACTTGTCGCGGTAGAGGGCGCCAAGGATACCGAAGACCAGGGAAACCACGATCGCGATCAGCACGCCAAGGAACGTCAGTTGCAGTGTCAGTGGGAAGGCCGACCCGATCATTGAGGCCACGGACTTCGCCGGCGGGGTGGTGACGCCGAGGTCGAACTGCAGGAGTTTGCCGAGGAATCGGAAGTACTGCAGGAACAGGGGGTCGTTGAGGCCGTTTTCCTGGCGGTACTGTTGCTTCGCTTCTTCGCTGGCACCATCGCCGAGGGCCGAGCTTGCCTGGTCGCCGGGAGCGGCCTGCAGGACGAGGAAGACGAGCAACGTGATGCCCAGGATCATCAATGGCAATGCTGCAAGTCTGCGGCCAAGCAGACGCAATATCGTGACCAATTTATTCTCCGGTTGGTAGAGGTACAGCAGGGTTGCGGGACCTGCCTTGCGGCCCAGGAGGGGAACCCGGGACGCAAGGCGGGCCCCGCAACGGTGGGGGACCGACTAAGCGGTACGTCCGACGCCGATGAAGGACACGCCGGTGGTGGGCAGGGGCTGGAAGCCGCTGAGCTTGTTCTCATCCCACGCGCTGGGCAACTGGCGGTGGAAGATCGGGTACAGCGGGACTTCTTCGGAGACGAGGTCAACGATTTCGCCGACGGTCTTCTTGGCGGCATCGCCGGAGGCCTGCGAGCCCTTGTCCATGAGCTCCTGGAGTTTGGTGCGCTCGGGCGTGGTCCAGAAGGCACGCTTTTCCATCCAGGTGCTGCCCGAGTAGAACCAGCTCAGGAGCAGGTCCGCGTCGTTGCCGAACACTGACGGATCACCCGGGGCGGCAACCACGGTGTAGTCGCCCCTGCCCACACGGTCGGTGTACAAAGCACCGGACTGGAGGTTCTTGACGGTGACCTTGACACCCGGGAGCTTGTTCCAGGATTCGAGGATCAGCGGAGCGACGTCCTTGACCCATGCGGTGTCGGTGGTGAGGAGTTCGAATTCGAGGTTGGTGACGCCGGCTTCCTTGAGCAGGTCCTCAGCCTTCTTGGCGTCGTAGCCGTAGACGTTCTTGGCCTTGACGTAATCCGGGTGGCCTTCCTGGAAGTAGGAGCTGGCGGCCTTGGCGTTGCCGAACAGGGCCTTCTTGATGATGGCTTCCTTGTCCATGCCGTAGTGCAGGGCCTGGCGGACCAGCTTGTTGTTGAACGGTGCCTTGGCACAGTTGAACATGAGGAACAGAAGGCCGAAGGACTGCACCGACTCGACCTTGACCTTGGACTTGAGACCGTCCACATCGAGGTAGGGGACATCCTCGATCGCCTGGACACGTCCCGACTGGACTGCCGTCACGCGGGCCGCGGCGTCGGAGAGGAGCAGCCAGGTCATGCCCTTGGCGAGGGCGGGCTTCGGGCCGTTGTAGTCGGCGAAGGCTTCAAAGACGATCTTGTCGTCCTTCACGGCGGAAACGAGCTTGTAGGGGCCGGAGCCCACCGGCTTGGCGTCGAATGCCTTGAGGTCAGTGGCGAGTGCCTTGGGAACGATCTTGACCACGGAGATACGCGGTCCGAAGCCCGGGAAGGCGTACTTGAGGGTGAACTCGACCGTCTTCCCGTCCAAGGGCTTGACGTCCTGGATGAACGGGATGAACTGGGAGAACAGCGACTTGTTGGCCGGGTCCATCACGCGGGTGAAGGAGAAAGCGACGTCTTCGGTGGTGACCGGTGAGCCGTCGTGGAACTTGGCACCATCGCGGATGGTCACCTGGTAAGTGGTGTCGTTGACCTTCTTGGGATCCGCTGCGGCGAGGGCGTTGTAGGGCTCGCGCGTTGCCGGGTGCAGTTCGATGAGGCCTTCGAAGATGTGCAGGTTGGCTGCCATGGGCGTGGCACCGGAGGAGCTCAACGGGTCGAAGCCCGTGGAGAGCGCGTAGGAGATGCCAGCCTCGATGGTGAGGTCCTTATTGACCGCAGCGGTGTTGGTCGCGTTGCTGCTCGTGGTGCTGGCGGCGCCGCCGCACGCAGAAAGGGTCGCGGTGAAAGCAGCAGCGGCACCGACGGCTCCACTCAGCTTCAGGAAGTTCCTGCGGCTGGCGTCGTTGACCAGCGGCAGGCTATTGATCGTCTTGCTCATAGGGGCCTCACAATTCACTTATCGTGGGTTATCGGATGTAGGACGTCCGATGCTCATAGTGAAACTGTAAGGGTGGTCACAACGAACGTCAAGTGAGAATCAGGTCACGCCAGGATGTTCCGGAGGGCCTTGAGGACGGCTGTTCGACGGCCCGGGAGCGGACTTCCAAGGAAATTCCGCGGCATACTTATCACGGAGGTGGGACATCCGATATTGTATGTTGCAATCATTCAATCTGCAGTGGGCGCTAAGCTCGCTCCAATATTAACACCCGCACTTGCCGGCGGCGGAGGCGTCCAGCCTGCGCAGCGGTGACTGCTTTGGCAAGGAGAGCGCCATGACAACTTCCGGTGTAGTTCCGCAGGCGCGGTTCAGTGCACAGGCGCGGCTGCGGGCTTTGCAGTCGGACATTATGGAACTGATCCTCGAGCGCGAGCTCGAGGCCGGTGACCCCCTGCCCACCGAGAGTGAACTGTCCGTGGCCCTCGGAGTAGGACGCAACACGCTCAGGGAGTCCCTGAAGGTGCTCCAGGCCCTGGGTGTGATCGAGATCCGCCACGGCTTCGGCATGTTCGTTGCGCCGAGCAACTTCGATGCCCTGGCGGACGGGCTGACGTTCCGAGGCCGCCTCTCCCTGCGGCATCAGGGATTTGAAGCCCTGCAGCTGGTAGACGTACGGCAAGCCTTGGAGTCCGGCCTGATCGCATCTTCCATTGACGTCATGACCCCCGAGCAGCTGGCCTCCATTGAGGAAACGGTCAAGCAGATGGAGGAGCTGGCGGCTTCGGGCGAGAACTTCGTAGCCGCCGACGCCGAGTTCCATCGCCGGCTGTTCGAGCCCCTCAACAACGAGCTCCTCATCAACCTCATGGGCGTGTTCTGGAAGGTCTACCGCAAGATCCATGTGGAGATCGGCGCCGGCAACGAGGACCTGGTCAAGACCGCAGCCACGCACCGCGACATCTACACGGCCGTGGCAGCCGGGGACAAGCCCCTCGCAGCCGAACTGCTCAACCGCCACTTCGACGGTATCCGCCGCCGCATCAGCGAGGCCGTGGGCGAGTAACGCGCCGAACCCAAGGGCCGCCGTCGTACTTCTGTTCAAGTACGACGGCGGCCCTTGCCGTTTCCGCGGGTTCCAAGCCACGCCCCCACCCGCCGCCCCCAAACTCCCTGCCCCGCCACCCAATTCCCTACTTCCCCTAATTCCCCAACTCCCTATTTCCCCAACTAATACGAAAGTAGGGGTGGGTTAGGCTGCGGTGACCGGGGTGATCGTG